>DMEM01000213.1 GCA_003450915.1 Alphaproteobacteria bacterium | reverse complement strand
ATCTAAATAATCAGATTTATATTTTAGACAACCTATCAACAATTGCTCTAAATGACGATTTACTAACTCAATACACACCATACTATTCAATTAATGAAGACTTTAAGTGGATTCACTTTAAAAAACTATAAAGGGGAGGCAAAAAATGAAAAATACAAGCCAACAATTTAAAATAATGGATACAAAACTAGCCAAACAGAAAGACTCAACTAATCAAGTTGTTTTGGGTACTTTCTTAGCAGTTGCAATTGCATGCCTTTTTATCATTCCTGTAACAAGCTTTTTATTGATGAACAACTACAAGTCAACTTTGAATAAAGCTTCTCAAATTATGAAGGCTCGTTCTGAAGCAAAATTAAATATTTTAGACTCTCAAATTAATAGCCTTTTTGATTACTCTAACTCAATTGTCGAATCTGAAGCAATCAGATTAGTTCTAGCAGATTATAAATCAGGTAAGGGAAGTGAATTTTTCCAAGCACAGCGTCCTTATATTAAAAGAGTTCTTGAAGAGTTTGTTTCTTTTAATGAAGAAATAAATGATGTTAGTCTTTATGTTGATAGCGAACTTGTTGAGTCATTTGCTAATGGACATGCCCATATTGAAGATCAAGATGAAATATTTGTAGAACATGATGGAAAATCTATTTCATCTCCTATAACATATGAAAACAGAGTTTATATTGATGTAGCGGTTAATATTTTAGATTTAAATACAGAAAGCCAAACTCAAGCCATTGGTAAATTAAAATATAGATTAGACATTACTGCCAGAGTTGCCAAGCTTTTAAAAACTAATAGTTCATATTTTAACAGTGAGCTTCTATCTCTTTTAATAGGCAATAAAGAATTGATGCTAAAAAACGGAGTATTTTCTGTAAAAGCCGGAGAAATTTTCACTCAAGATGATAACTATCTATCTTATAATCTTGCTATTACAAATAACAAAAAAAGCTTTATATATATAACAAAGCCAAATACATTTGATTACCAAGTTAAATATAATTACCCAACAAAAAAGGCTTTAAGTGATTATAAAATTTTTAAGATAAATGCTTTTACTTACGGTATTTTATTAACCATTGTTATGACTTTATTTATGTTAGCCATTTTTTGGAGAAATAAAAACCACGAAACTCGACTTCTAGCTAAGCAGTATTCTAAGTTTGCTAAAGAAATAAACAAAAAACAAACAATGCTTGAAAGTATTAATAAAACAGTTGATGCTCAACTAACATTAAAAGACTTAACAGGAAAGTATATTTATGCCAACAAAGCATTCACTGACTTCTTTAGCCTTAAGAGCTTTAGCTCAAAAGATGCATTAAAAGACCGTGCAATCGTTGAGTCTCCAACTTTAGTTCAACTATTTAATGACGCCGATAAACAAGTTATTGAACATGTATCACCATGGAAAAAAGACCAAGTAAAAGTTCCAAGCGCAGATGGAACAAGATATTTCGATATTACAAAATGGCCTCAAAAAGATGGTGAGAATGTAACTGGTATTATTACTATTGCTAGCGATAGAACAGAACCTATCTTACACCAAAAAGAAATGGATGGTTTAAGGAACCAAGCAATTGAAGCTTTAGTTAAAACTGTTGAAATTAAAGACCCACACCTTTCCGGACACCATTCTAGAATGGCATTTGTAGCAATGCAAATGGCTCTTAAACTAAAATTAAACGATAGTGAGAAACTAACTTTAGAATATGCTGCTAGACTAGCAGGGATCGGTAAAGTTTTTGTTCCTCAAGCATTATTAACAAAGCCTGGGATTCTAACACCTGAAGAACTTGCTATTGTTCAAACTCATGTTGATTCAGCACTTAAAGTTCTAAATAATATTGACTTTTCATTACCAATCGTTGATACTATTGCTAACATGTATGAAAGACTAGATGGCTCAGGTTATCCAAATCAAAAAACAGCTGATCAGATAGCCCAGTTACCAAGAGTTCTAGCCATTTCAGATGCATTTTGTGCCTTAATTGTACCTCGTTCGTACAGAGATGCAATTGATTTTAAAGAGGCAGTAACTCTTTTAACAGAACAAACAGGCAAGTACGATGAATCTCTTCTAAAAATTTTAAAAGAAATCGTCGACGGCATGCCTAAATTAAGAAAAGAGTTTTTAATTAACCTAAAATAAAATGGAGCCAAATAATGGATCAAAAATCAGTTTTAGTAAACGGTATTGAATTTAATAATAATAAGCCAATGGTACTTATCGCAGGTCCTTGTGCAATTGAATCACGCGAAATAGTTATGGAAGCAGCAGAAGAGCTTGTTCGTATTACAACAAAGCTTGATATCCCTTTCATCTTCAAATCATCATTTGATAAAGCAAACCGTACATCTGTTCAAGGTAAGCGTGGCGTAGGTATTGAAGAAGGTCTTAAAATTTTAGCTGAAGTTAAAGAAAAATTCGGAGTTCCTATCATTACAGACATTCATGACCCGAATCATGTTGAAAAAGTTGCAGAAGTTGTAGACATGCTACAAATTCCTGCATTCTTATGCCGTCAAATGGATCTAACAGAAGCAGCAGCAAAAACAGGTAAAGCTGTTAATGTAAAAAAAGGACAATTCTTAGCTCCTGCCAATATGAAAACAATCATGGATAACTACCTTGACTTTGGTAATGAAAACTCTCTACAGTGTGAAAGAGGCACAACATTTGGCCATAACGGATTAGTTGTTGATTTTGCAGGATTCAGAACAATGAAAGAAAATGGGCACCCTATTGTGATGGATGCAACTCACGCGGCTCAAATTCCAGGTGGTAACGGCACATCATCAGGCGGTAAACGTGAAGTAGTAGTTGACTTAGCAAAAGCTGCTGTTGCAACAGGCATTGCTGGTGTATTTTTAGAAGTTCACCCTGATGTTGACAATGCTATTTCAGATAAAGCAAACCAAGTTCCATTAGATCAAGCAGAAGCTTTCCTAACTCAACTAAAACAATTAGATGATTTAATCAAATCTCAACCTGTTTTAGACATTAAATAATTAAAAGCATTTTATAAAAAAAGAACCTCAATGTAGAGGTTCTTTTTGTTTTTTTAGTATTATCTTTCAATTCCATTAGCTAATTTTGCTTCATACATACGCTCATCGGCTACTTTATTTAGCTCTAAGCCACAGTTGCCTTCTGTAGGGTAATGAGCTGAGCCAATCGAACAGCCTACTGAAATTTCATCTTCGATACCTTCTACGATAAAAGGTTCTGTTACTAGTTTTTCAATTTTTTTAACAAGCTTTTCTTCATCTTTTTTATCTTTTCCGTAAATAATTATACAAAACTCATCTCCCCCAAGTCTAGCAACAACATTAGGACTAGTAAACTCATTCATTAAACGCTCTGCAACGCCTTCTAAGATACTATCACCTGCTTTATGACCATATGTATCATTTACAGGTTTAAACTTATCTAAATCAATAAACAGGATGATAGCTTTATTGCAATCATTTAATGACTTTAACTTAGATTCAAAACTTGATTTATTTAAAGCTCCTGTTAAATGATCTAAACCAGCAACATTTTGAGCATGATTCATAATAATTGTATGTTTTACATTTTTAGTAACAGGTTTTTCAGTAGTCATAATTCCTTTAATTGTTCTTTTACCAACGCCTAATTTTTTAGCAACTAGATCTTCATCATCATTAAAACAAATCATAGCTGTCTGAATAGAATCTCTTAATACTAATAGCTCTGCTTTTGCTTTTGGAGCTAATTTTTTTTGTTTCTTATCTGCATAAATTTTAACGTATATACTCCATAGTGCTCCAGATATAATTAATATACCTGCTAATAAATCTACTGTTGCAAAAGTTTTTAAACTTAGCCATCCCATTTTATCTGCGAATAACTCCATAACAAAGGTAAATACAGGTAATAAAGCACCAACCATTAAGAATGTATCTGAACCAACTTTTTTAGTTGCTTGAAAGTAAAAGTAACTAGATAGAGAAACATTAAACATACCTATTAATGTTGCTGCAATAATTGTATGTGGATGTACAAAGTCTGATAAATTGGGGAAAGAATTTAAAACTGCTAAAGTTTGTAGATCTTGTGCTGATAATTGTGTCTTAGCATAAGCAACAATCAACCCCATAATTATAAATGCAAAACTTGTAACTAACACCACATAGCCAGTAACTCTGCAATTATCTAACCAGCTTGATGCTTCGTTTGAAGCAGGATGAGTTTCTGCAACGTAAGTTCTTAAAGATTGGCAAACAACCATAATTAATGTTAGAAATATTGAAATAGCTCTTACTTTTTCTGGTAAGTTCATTGCAACCATTAAAAATCCAGCAAAGACCAACGCATATCCAAAATAGTTCTTAGGGTTTATAGATCTTCCCAATCCCCATTTGCAAATCAATGCAGTAGTAATAATACTTAATCTAATCATTAGGTTAGCTTCTGTTGTAGATATCTCTAATAGAATAAATATAAATACAATATCCATAAATACACTAACAAAACTAAATCCCCAAGTGTGAACTTGTTTTATTGTTTTTAGCCCTAAAGAGCCTTTACCTGAAACTACTAATAACGTCAAAGCAGCCATTAAGCTGGTAAAAGATACAAAAACGTATGGCTGAGCGTTCCAAACAACACCAACAAATCTAACTAAAACATCATATAAAGCCCACAGAAAAACAGTAAATACTGAATAAATAATACCTAATTTCATTACTTCATTAACCCTTCTATAATAATTCCATATGTAATCATAACAATACCAAAGCCCAAACCTAAAGCAGAGTAATATAAAATAGTATCTTGCTTTTTAGCTTTAAGCTCATCTTTTCTACGAACATATTTTCGTTTATTATTACCATTAAATTTTTTATGATTGAATCTTCTATCAAGAGATCTTTTATCAATGCCATCTGGAGCTTCTGGAGTTTTAGTAATTCCCAAGAAGTCTAAAGCATCATCTCTTGTTTTAATATTATGTGATTGTTCTGCTGACCAGTTAGCACGGTAGTGTCTTTTTTCTACTCCATCCCATCCTGCTGCAATTCTGAATCCAAATTGGTGGCAAAGATAATTGATATACTCTTTACTAGTCATGTTATCAGGCTTTACCTGATCCCCAATTTTTCTGTAGTTAATTATTGTTCTCTTACTAGACATTCTACACAC
>DMEM01000210.1:3176-3549 GCA_003450915.1 Alphaproteobacteria bacterium | reverse complement strand
TTCATATTTATGTTACCTCCTTTTTATTTATTTAATTTCTTAATTTACTTACCAAAAATATCTGAAATAAGTTCTATTTCATTTTTGTATTCATCAACGAACTTAAGATTAATTACTTTTCGTTCACTTGATTTGAACTCTTTTTTATTACTTAAAATAATAGGAATTCTTTGCTCGAAACAATAATCAAATAAAGTTTCAAGAGCTTGTTTTCTGTAATCTTTGTTAATGAAACTATTGTAATTATAGATGATAAAAACATCTGCTTTATTAACTAATTTAGAAATACTTGATTCATCTTTATCTTCAAAGTTCAATAACTTAGAGTTCAAATCAATTCCTGATTCAGATACAACTTTAAGATTCTTTGGTA
>DMEM01000210.1:0-3000 GCA_003450915.1 Alphaproteobacteria bacterium | reverse complement strand
GAATAAAGATTCAGAACAAGAGGATTATCTTTGATATTATTTATGTTCTGATGTACTTTATTCCAGTTCTTGATTGAACTCTTTGTACCTGAAGTTATTGGTTTAATATCCTCGAAAGAAACATCAGGTCGGGGTATTCTTTTATTTAAAAATGTCAGTGTTAATCCTTTCTTATTATTTTTATCTGTGCTTTGTTCATAAAGCTTTTCGTTAAACTCTTTCGAGAAATCTCCTTGTAATAAATCATAAAAGTTCTTTGTTTTCATAAAATATAAATAAGCTTCTTTGATTAAAGTAACTCCTCCGAAATACTTTTTTAAAATGCTGTATTCAGCTAAGGTTAAATCAATCTTATTTTTGGTATTTGTCCAGTTATTGTATTTACTCATTTTTAACCTTAGCTACGTCTTCAATCTCCCACCGTTATCACTTGTTTTGATTCCACTTGCAGTGAAAATTCTTTGTAAAGGTTTCTTACATACTTTACAACCTTGTTTTAATTTATCTTCTAACTCTGAATGATTACACATAACAGTTTGTGTTTCTTCATTTAGTTCACATTCTTCGTTCGTACACTTTGTTTCGTAAAATGGCATTAGTTTTCTTCCTCCCAAAACTCAGGAAAGTTTCCAGTACCATAAATTTCTTCTTGAAGTTCTTTAGAGGGTTCTTTTACTAGTATATCCGATAAGTTAAAATTATATAGTCTAGCCAACATAGCAAAATATGTAAGCCTCTCTACCCCCTCATTTATAGGGTCTCCTTCTTCTACTAACTTATTAGATACATATAAACCTTCCCACTCATCATCTGCTTTTATTAGTACTGCCTGTTTGTTACTCACTTTATTCTCCTACTTTCTTACTTGCATGATAAGCTAACTCGCTTAAAACTCCCGACATTTTACTTACTAATTCTACTAACTCTTTATTTGTTAAAACAGTTTCATCAATTATAGTAAAATCTTTTCCACCATCTGTGATACGAAGCTCATCTAAAGCTTCCTCTAATTTATTTAATGTACACATTTTATTCTCCTTTTATACGTTTTTGTTGTTTTGTTAAGGTTATTATAAACTAATGTTACTTAATTTAGCCTTAACCTTGTACTTTAATATTGTGTTTTTCTTTAAATTCTTTTAGTTGTTTTTTCTGTTCTTCTTCATCTCTCGATAAAACAAACTCAGCACTATAATCAATACCTATCTCTACTTCATGTGATAAAGGAAATAACTGATTAGGTATAAAATCCTCTGACATATAATGATAAAGTCTATTAGAAATATGAGCCATGTAATCAATATGACCTTCATAAATAATAGAGTCATAAACTGATAAAAATAATCTAGCAGGGATATTGTTTTCTTTAAATTCCCTATTAGCTTTATCCATAGCTCTTAATACAGCAAAAGAACTTGATTGATGTTCGGCATTATAACAAGTCCTAATCTTATTCATATTATCTTTATCTTCCATATCATCTTCAATACCCTCAGTCAAAACTACTACATTACCATGTACGATAGAATATCCTTGAGTTGCATAAGCATGAACTCTTGATTTAATAAAATCCATTTCAACTTTATTTAAAGCCCAATGCCCCTCCCATAACTCTTTAGCTTTACTTTCACTTAAATTATAAGTGTATTGAATACTTCTATGAGAACCTAAAAATTGAATAGAAAAGACCCCTGATTTACTGCCTTGCCTGTAATCTTTATACTCAGATTTTACAACTTTTAGGTGTTCGACATTCTGAGCATTTAAATGTCCTAGTACTCCATCTTCTGCAACCTTACTCCTAAGAATACTAAAACCTGAATGTGGGTCTAACTCTCCTAGTTTCTCAATTAATTCTAGTTGGTAAGGGTCTTGATGTAATAAGATAGCACTAATAGCTTCTAAAGAGTTCACATCAATCTGACCTAAAACCCAACCATTTTTATAATCACTTTGAATAAGTTCTTTTAATCCCCTACCTTTTGTAATATTTAAAAGATTAGGAGCAGAACCACGTAATCTTCCTGATGTGTTTAATGGATTAAATGTTGACCTAAGTCTTCCATCTCTATCATTATTTACTAAATCAATCCAAGGATAAACATAAGTAGTTAATGTTTTTTCTAATTTAGCTTTTTCACTAAATAAAGTTAAAATATCTATATCAGGTCTTTGTTCGGAATACTTAGCAATAATATGATCTGATAACTTAGGATTTCCTGTATCAGTTTTCTCTAGTACTTTCATTTTCAAGACATCAATAAATAATATCTTTTTATGAGCTGTACTTGTAGTTTTAAACTTAGGACATAAATCAATACTTCCGTACTTTCCGTTTTCAATAGTAGGTTCTTTTCCTTTAAATACTTTTCCATTACTTTCAGCTTTCTTTACTTTTTTGTCGTACTCAACTAAAGCTTTTTCAAAAGCTATCTCTTGCATTTTCTTTTCAGTATTTTTAATGAAAGGATTCACTTCAATTAACTCTGAAATTTCTTTTATCCTAGCTTCGTTTTTATCTCTTAACTTAATAGCTTCAGGCATTGAGAAAGGTAATCCTTGATACATAGAATCACAAAGAGTTTGCATAATACTTTTCCAATGTTTTTCATAAGTTTCTCTGATAACATCTAAAGCAATATGATTCTTGGACATATCTTCTAAAACATCAATTAAATACATTAAAGCGACTGTATCATATCCTGCATAAAGAATTAAATCATTTAACTCAAAGTACTCGTATTTAAATTCTTCTTTTTTCATTTTATGTTCAGCACAATAAGATGTTTTATAAGTATCTAAATCATTATCCCAATCATAAAAAACACCATGATTAAAACAAATATCTTTTAAACCTAAAGGTACAGTTTTATAAGTGTTAGTTAAGAAATGATAAATAATCATAGAATCATACATATCAGTTTTGTAAAAGTCGATATCAAATTTAGCTTTCATTACAAGAGCATCATAACTCATATTATGTACCCAAACTTTCTTTCT
>DMEM01000057.1 GCA_003450915.1 Alphaproteobacteria bacterium | reverse complement strand
AGTTCTAGTACCTCACAATTTCTAAAATCACATAAACTTAATGTTAAATATTTATAAACCTGACGCATAACTCCACCGTGTGTTGATATAGCAATGGTTTTAACATTTGGGTATGAGTTTATCGATTCATCTAAACATTCTAAGAATCTGTTAATAACCTGTCTTGGGGTTTCTCCATCAGGAATAGATACGTCAAAAGTTTTCTCATGAGATGGATCATCCCATATTTTAAAAATATTATCATATTTAGCTTGAGAATCTGAAAATTTACTTCCCTCAATAACACCAAAATTTGATTCTCTAAGTTTTTTAGATAAAACCATTGGGATCTCATCGGGTCGTTTTTTCATAACTACTCGTGCAGTTTGTAACGCTCGAGATAAATCACTAGAAACCATAAGGTCTATTTTTTCACTCTCTATTTTTTGACTTAACTCAAATGCTTGAGCTAAACCTGTTAAGTTAAGGGGAATATTTGTATGACCTTGAAATCGTTGTTTTACGTTCCAATTTGTTTCTCCGTGACGAAATAATAATAGTTTTATCATTTTTTTTACCCTTTATAATATTTATTACTTCTTTCAGTATAACAATATTTTTTTATATTTTTCAATACTAAATTAAAAGATAAACTTTATAAATAAAAAAAAAGAAATAAGCCTTGTTAATTTTTTTTAATTTTTTTTGTTTTTTTGCTTGCTTTTTGTTTTTAAATGTATTATAAATATGATCATCGGTTGGCAACGAAGAGATTCGAAACTAACCAATACTCTGAAGAATGCGTCCGTAGCTCAGTTGGATAGAGCAACTGCCTTCTAAGCAGTGGGTCAGGGGTTCGAATCCTCTCGGACGCACCAGAGTTTAAAAAACAAAAGTCTTTTATGGCGGGTGTAGCTCAATCGGTAGAGCGTCGGGTTGTGGTTCCGAAGGTAGTGGGTTCAAAACCCATCACTCGCCCCACTTTTAAAAGATTTAAGTGTCTACTTTATCATGATGCGCATGTGGCGGAATTGGTAGACGCGCTGGTTTTAGGTACCAGTGCCGCAAGGCGTGGGGGTTCGATTCCCTCCATGCGCACCAAAAAAAAGCTCCCAAACGGGAGCTTCTTTTTTTATGAATATACCCTACTATTTAAAATAATCAAAAGCATATTTAACCAGTAAATCTAATTTATCTCGATCTAAGACATCATGAGAGTATTTGCCCAAAACAGTCATACTGCAATTTGGATTTGAATATCCAATATTTTTCGATAAATGAAAATAACCATCATCTGCACCATGACAGAATAAAGTTTCTACCTTCAAACTATCGACTAAGTTTTGTGACTTTACTTCTGTAAATGAAATACCATCATTTAAAAATTCTTCAGAAAACATAACCGGAACATTAGACTTGTAAAAACTACTAAAATATTCTTTATCATTAAAGATAACTTTTTCTCTTGGCGTTTGCCTCCAGCCTTCATCAACAACTAAGCTTGGTAACAAAAAACATTGTTTTTTTACATTTACATTATTAGCAACTAAGGCTGTTAAAGATCCATAACTCGATGCAATTATATATATGTTTTCATAGCCTGACTGACTAAAATCCATAATTGCCTGATTTAAATTTTCAGCTTGTTTTTCTACCGTTGTTGTTAAAAAACCTTTTGCATCATGCAACTGAAAACCAAGAACATCATAATCAAGATTTTCATGTTTTATCAAATTTAAGATTGCCACTCCTGTATGATTAAAAGGCTGACTAATTAAACCATGTAAATATATAACTAGGTTTTTACTTTGTTTTGAAAGAATCTTACCATATTGGGTTTCATTAACTTCAAACATAATTTCACCTACGGTCTAAATTAAAGAAGTAAAAAGCTCCTTTTACAGAGCTTTTTACTTATATTGTTTATAAACAAACATCTGTTGTATCTTCAAATTCTAAATCTGGATATTTCGAAGATAAATACCCCCATTTAGGTTGTAAACTATCATGTTCTTGTTGATAGGAAATTGACCCTAAATTAGATTCCTCAAGAACAGAACACTCTTCACAACATCCATGTTTCTTTATAATTTGCCAATACCATTTAGATTCTTTTTTTATAATTTTTGCAACGGTACCGGCTCCAACTAGGCTATTCATAATAAACCTCGTAATATTAAAAAAGTAATATTAAAGAAAGTTAAATAAAAACAACTATCTTTGATTGTTCTATTACATTATTATATATAACCATATTTTTTTCAAGTATATTTTTATCGTTAGTTTTTAAATATAAAAAAAGAACCTACCCAAATAGATTCCTTTTAAATAAGCATAGTGCTAAATTTATACTTTCGAGATATTGCACGTACACCTGTTGCAACCTGACTCTTCAAACTTAACACCCTTATAGTCTAACTGCAACTCAGCTAAAGAAATATTTAAAATCTCTTTTTCTTGGCAATAGCACCTTGAGCCGCTAAATGACTGTTTAATTGCCTCTCCTGTACTTTTAACAACTAGCTGCCAATGCCAACGATTACTAACCAGAGCAATAATAATTACCAGCTTATTGCCCACTATCATAAGCAATTTACTCCATAAACGAAATACCTTTAAAAGGCTTAGATTTTTTATTATAATAATATACTATTTATATAGCAAGATTAAAAAAATAAAAAAGCCTAAGCTACTAACTCAGGCCTTTTTACTAGTGAATATAATAGCTACTTATTAATTACTTTAAATAACATAGTTAGAGCTTCAGCATCAAATAATGCGATATCATTTTGCATTATTTCTAAAGCTTGCTGTTCTGTTTTGTCTTCTCTATAAGCCCTTGGAGAGCGAAGAGCACAGAAAACATCACAAACAGCTAAAATGCGAGATAGTTTATTAATTTCTGTTCCACTTAAAGCTCTAGGATAGCCCGAGCCATCTAATCGCTCATACATTTGCGACACAACATCTTTAATTGGAAAATCAAAATCCATATCTTCTAAAATTTCTTCTGCAAAACTAACATGTGATTGCATAATTTTTGTTTCTTCTGCTGTTAGCTTTTCTGGCTTTGTTAAAATACTTTTAGGAATTGCAATTTTACCAATACCAGCTAATAATGCTGAGTATCTTAATGTTGAAATATCATCTGTTGAAAGATTCATTTCTTCTGCTATTTTTAAAGCAATATCCTTTACATTAGAGTAATGTCCTGCAAGATAAGGATCTCTCAGCTCTAATGTTTTTACTAAAGCTGATACTGTTTTTTCAGCTTGTTTTGCAAGTCTCTCTTTATATTCTAATTCCTGTTTGTATTTTCTTACAATAACTTTAGAGTAAACACCCCAAGCAAGAATTAACAATGAAATAATAACAAGAACAACAATAACTGTTAGGTTTTGTATGTATGTTTCATAAGCTTTTAAAGAGTCATGTCTACTTGCAATTAATGTTAAGAATAAAGGAGAACCTTCAATCTTTTCAGTATTATAAAATTGCTGATCTTCATTTGCTCTATAAAAGCCAACATCACGCTCATCAAAGCTTACTAAGTCTAGCTTTTCTTGCTTTGTATCATATTTAATAGCCTCAATAGATTTACCATGCTTTTGCCATAAAATAATTTGTTCTGAACCCTCAACTGGTAAGTCATTTGTAATTAAATTAATAAAATCAATATCTAAATTAATTGCCATATGCAGTACTGCAACAGGTAAATCATCAACAACAAAACCATAAATTGGCTTAAAGATTTCTATAACCAAGTCACCGTTTTCTTTTTTTACAGGAATATATTGTAGCTTACTTTCAGCAATTACTGCTAGTGCTGTTTGCTTTTGCTCTTTTGAAAGCTTTCCATCATAACCAGAATGCAAAAATACCTCTCCAGTTCCTGCAATTAAGCTACTTCTTTTTAATGAGTTTTGGTAAACAAAGCCATCTAATACTGTTTGAATATACTCTCTCTCATCTTCTAAAAACTTTTTATTTTTTTCTATAGAATCACTAGTTGCTAAAGCAACTACAAATGTTCTTAAAGGCTCTGCATTAACAAAATCCTCTCCATAACCTTCTGTAGTTCTTAACCAAGATGAAACTCTCTCTTTTTCAATATCTAATTGAAGAGATGTTCTTTTATTTAAATACTGAATATCATATTCTAACTTAGCATCTGCAATTGAGTAAGCTACCAGAATAACAGCTGATGAAATAATAAATGCTAAAAATGCACCTCTAATAAGAAAACTCTTCCTAAAACAACTTTCCATAATTTACTAAACTCCTTTATTCTTTCTCAATGTAAATAACTTTTTCAGACTTTTTGATAACACCTAACCTATCTCTAACAATTTCTTCTAAATAATCGTAGTCAAAGTCTTTATTCTTTTCTTCTAATTTAGAAACTCTTGATTCTAAATATTCTTGTCTTTTTTTAAGAAGTTCGTTTTCTTGCTTTTGCTGTTCTAGCTCTTTACTAACTTTGTATAAAGTAAATAAACCTCTATCAGAAAATAACTGATAAAAGCCATAGAAAAAACATAATATTAAGATTGTACTTACAATGTAGTTTTTTACATCATAGTTTTTTTTGAACCTTGCGAAATTAAGCAAAACTTGAATGTTCCTAATTAATTTTAGATTATTGTTATAACTGTTAAATTATAACATAATATTTTTATTATGTGCAATGCTTTTATATTATATTTAAGAAAAGAGTTTAAATATTTTATATTTATATGTTAACCTTTATTTAATAACAACCAGATTTCAAGGAATAATCATAATGAAAAAGACTTTTTACACTCTATTTTTTCTAGTAACTATTAACTTTAATTTTGCACATGCCGAAACTGTAAAGTACGTTTATGATGGAGACACTTTCACTACAACAGATGGTAAAAAAGTAAGACTATTAAATATTAATACACCAGAGACAGCAAAAAAGAACAAATCTTCAGAACCATATGCTATCAAAGCAAAAAAAGAATTAGAAAAACTAGTAAACAAAAAAGAAGTTATTTTAAAATTTGATGAAGAAAAAAAAGATAAATACAAACGCCTTTTAGCTTATGTCTATTTAAAAGATGGAACTTTTGTAAATAAAGAAATGTTACAGTCTGGTTTTGCACATTTGTACTCATTCCCAAATAATATTAGTAAGTTTGATGAATTAAAAATTGCTGAAGATGAAGCTAGAAATAAAAAACGTGGCCTATGGAGTCATAAACGTTGGCAAACTCAAGACGCTAACTCTACTAAACCAGTTGAAAGATTCAGATTTGGTAAATACCAAACTTTTGATGGTAACGTTATTGGAGTTACAAAAGTAAGAAATAAAACATTTTTAAATTTTGGGCATAATTGGAGGAATGATTTCTCAGTAGAAATAAATGATAAGTATCTAAAATATTTCACTAAAAAGAACATCAACCCAGAAACTGCTTACTTAAATAAAAAGCTACGAATTAGAGGTATTTTAAGACCTGTAAATGGAGCTTTAATTAGCGTGACACATCCACAACAAATAGAAATTTTAAATTAATATGTTAAAAAACAAAGTTGCTCTTACTGCAGGTATTGCCATTTTACTTTCAGTGCTAACTCTTTCAAATAAAAGAACTGTAGAATCTGAGACTTTTTATGCTATGGGTACTAATTTAACTATTAGTATTGCTGAGGAAAACTTTAATCAAGAAGTTTTTAATAAAGCATTCTCTGAATTTAAAAGAGTAGAAAGTTTATTTAAAGGCCCTCTTGATATAAATAATCAAGAGATTAAAGATATCTACAATTTGGCGTTAGAAATTCAAGAAGAATCTAACGGAGCGTTCTCTCCTTATTTAGGGGATGTAATTTCTTTATGGCAATTTGATAAAACAAATAAAACCATAAAAACTATTCCAGATGAAAATGACTTAAAACAAGCTTTAGATAATAAATCTATAAATCTTTATGCGATCGCTAAAGGCTATGGAATTGATAAAGTTGCAGAAGTTTTAAAAAAAAATAACATTAATAACTTCATAGTCAATGCAGGCGGTGATTTGTTAATATCTGGTAAAAAGTTTAATCAAAATTGGATTGTTGGTTTAGGCTCTAACAACAAAAGCATTAACTGTGATTTAACAGAATATGCAATAGCAACATCTAGCAATTTATATAATTACTATAACTTTAATGGTAAAAAATATGGTCATTTAATTAATGGTAATACAGGTTGGCCAACTCAAGCAGAAAAATCAATTACAGTAATTGCAAACAGTGCAACATTAGCCGATGCATACTCAACTGCAGTATTTTTAGATGACAGTTTAATAACTTCTATTACTAGCAATAAAAAACATATCAGTATAGTTAAGCAAGAGGCAGACAAGCTGACTGTTTTTAATTTAACTGATAATTGCAAAATGAAAAATTTTAGTTTATAATACTTTTTAGAGTATTTTTTAAACGAAAAAACTAAGAATAGGAAAAAATAATGAAAAAACTACTAACTTTACTAGTTGCAACAACAGCTCTAACAGCTTGTCATAATGACGCAAATAATAAACAAGCAGTTATGACAGAAGACCAAGTAAAATTAATTATTGATAATTACATTGAAGAAAACCCTGGTAAAATTTTACAAGAAGTAAACAACTACATGGCTAAAATGCAAGCTGAACAGCAAAAAAAAGCGATGGAAGATAAATTTACTAACCCTATTAAATTTGAATTAGATGAATTAACACCTGTTAAAGGTGATGCAAACGCTGTTATTACTATTGTTGAATTCAGTGATTTTGAGTGCCCATTCTGCCAAAGAGTAACTCCAACAATGGATGCGTTACTAGAAAGATATAAAGGTAAAATTAAAGTTGGTTTTAAACACCTTCCTCTAGACTTTCATAAAAATGCTGAAAGCTCATCTTTAGCTTCTATTGCGGCAAACGAGCAAGGTAAATTCTGGGAATTCCACGATGAAATTTTTGCTAACCAAACAAATCTAAGCGAAGAAACATATCTTAAAATTGCTAAAGATCTTGGTTTAGATATTGAAAAATTCAAAGCAGACATGGCTTCAGAAAAAGCAGCTAATAAACTAGCATTTGATATGAAACAAGCTCAAGAGCTAGGTATTTCAGGTACACCTTATTTCTTAATCAACGGTGTTGCGGTAAGCGGTGCTTTACCAGAATCAGAGTTTGTTAAAGTTATTGAACAAGTTCTAGACAACATGAAAAAATAATAATCATTACTTAAGCATCATATTTAAAAAGGAAATTGCTATGCAAAACGATCAAAACTCTTTATTTTCAACTAAAGGATTTTATTTAGGTGTAGCAATTTTTACTTTAGGTCTAATGCTAATGATTATGCGTGTTGCTATGGATTTAAGTTCTTATAAAAAAGAGCCAGAAAAGACTGTAAAGCAATCAACCATTTCTATTGATCAAAACATCCAGCTATTACAAGAAAAGCTTGATAAAAAAATTCTAGAGCAAGAAACAACGGTAAAGGTTGAGTTTGACGAGTCTATCCAAGAAGGTGCTTTAAAAATTTATGACCATAACCCTATTAAAAATAAACAGGGCATTATAACTGCCGTTGAATTTATTGATTTTGGTTGTTCTAGTTGTTTAGTTGATGCAAACTTTGCACACAGAATTTTAAAAGACAATGTAAATGTTAAGCTAATAAGCAAACTTAACAATGTAGAGCCTGAAAAAAGCTTACATATCGCTAATATCGCTTCATTAGTTGCAGCAAAAGAAAATAAGTTTTTCGAATTTAGAGAAAAACAGCTAACTACAGCAAGCAATAATTTAAATGATATTATTAATAATTTAGAAAAGTCTGGAGTGTCTTTAAGAAGCTTTAGAAGAGCTATAACCGTTAGTACTGATGCAATATTACATAACCTAGCAAAAGACATTGCTCAAGCAGAACACCTTGATGTAACATCATATGCTATTTTTATTAACAATAGAATGTTTTCTGATAATCCAAAATCTAAATATAATCTAAAAGATATCACTGTATATTTAAATAATTTATAAATGCCCGTTGCTTATTTTTTAAGCAATGTTATAAATTTAATGATTGACATTATCATTGAATGATTTTAAACTTTTATAGGTAATTTAAATTTAGAATAAAATATAATTTTAATGAATATTGAAAGGAATAACACAATGGCATTAAAACAAACAACAGATTCAAACTTCCAACAAGATGTTATTGACAGCGGTTCTATTACTATCGTTGATTTCTGGGCTCCATGGTGTGGTCCTTGTAAGCAGCTAATGCCTGTTTTTGAAGCTACAGCTACAGAAAATGAAGCTATTGACTTTGTAAAAATTAATATTGAAGAAAACCCAGAAACTCCAACTAAATTTGGTGTTAGAGGCATCCCTACTTTAATCATGTTTAAAGACGGTGAAGCAATTGATGCTAAATCAGGTTTCATGCCACAAGCTGATCTTCAAAGCTGGATTAATGAAAAAGCTTAATTAAGTATTTTATATAGCAAAAGCCACCTCATGGTGGCTTTTCTTTTTTATATCAATGATAAAGAAAAAAGCCCGGAATTGCCGGGCTTTTTAGTTTTACGATATTAAGGTTTAATTATGCACAATGCAGTAGTTCATCATAAGTTGGAGAGTTTTCAAACATCGCCAATGAATTTCCAAGTTGTACAATTTTTTTATGAATAGAGTCTACATCGGTGTAACGCTCAAGATTACGACGATGCCATTTCATCTTAGCGGTAAATGATAGAATCTGAACTCGATCAAAATCTCCTTTTGCCAAAAGACTTTCAGCAATTTTTAACTTGTTTTTAGCACCATTAATATCGTAGTTACGATAGTATTTAAGAGCTAACTCTTCGGTTGAATTGATATTTGTAACCAGCGCTGTTCTCAAGCTCTGAGGACCATTCATTTTAACACTAATATAAGCACGACCAACTAAAGGTGCTAATGCTCTGCAAAGATCCATCAAATTGCCACTTTCAGCCAGTTTTTTAGCTTCCGCCATATTTTCTTCTGCAATAGCAACCATATTTTCTAAACGTTCAATATTGTACTCTAACAGAAGTTTAAGGTCGCCTTGCTCCATATCTGCATCAATCAGCTTAAGAACCTCTTTAAACTCTTCTTGACGAATAAAGCTTTGAAGGTTCAACAGATAAGCTGATGTCTTGTCGGTAGTAGCACAAGCTTTGTAGTTATGAATGATCTTCTTATGGTCTTCAACTTGAAGAACCCAATGAAGAACCTCTTTTTGTGAGATTTCTGGTTTTGCGAATGCTTCTTCAACTTCAGCAAGTTTATCTTCTGCTGCTGTTATTTTATCTCCACGCAGCCAAGTTAAAGCAATTTCTTCTTTAGACTTAATGTCATTATAAAGCTTTGTTGAAATTGGCAGATTGGCTTTGATTTTAGCTAGCTGAGTGCATACTCTAGCCATACCAATCATAGAACCCACTTCTTCCATCTGCTTTTTATAGCTACTTGCCAAGGCAGTTGAAGTGTCAAAAGAAGTTTTGGCTTCTTTAATTGCCTCTTTAAACCCTTCAACTGAAGAATTAGCGAAAGCCATAAGATCCTTAGATGGGATTTCTTTATTAATTTGCGTATTCATAAAAAGTACTCCATTGAGCAAAAAACTCAATCTTTTAAAAAAAGAATTTCTAAAATGTAATGTTTTTATTTATTTTTTAACAATTACATTTCTTGGTAAACGTTTTTGGTGCCTCTACTATATAATACTTTTTTTACAGTAAAGAAAGCCAAAAAACTATATTTTCTCTAGTTTTTTTCAATTTTTGGTTATTTTTGAGTTAGATGAGATTTTTTCCCAGCCTCCATAAAAGCAGCCAATTTACGAATTTTAGAAACAGTTTCTTCATCTAATTCCTTTTCAATATTAGATAAGTTCTGTCTCAATGATGCAACTAATGAAGATTTATCTCCAAAAGGAGCTAAGCCTTCACGAGCTTTTTTAAGATCGTCTATTAAGTATTGAGTTTTTAACTGAGTCATATCAAAAGAAGTAAGGTATGCAGCTGCTCTTCCAAGCTCTGCCTTTGCTTTATCTATTGATTGACCTCTTACAATTATTAATGTCTGATTTCTTAATGTTTTAATACGACTATATTTCTCTCTACTAATATAATCATACACATCAAGTGGTCGTGAACTGGTATAATAATGCTTAGCATAATCGGTTACAGAACGACAGTAGCCTAGTACCTGCCCATGCTTATCTAAAGAAGTTAATTCTTCAGCTGATAAGCTAGATTTAGCAATATCAAAAACATAAAGAGCCTCTTTAATAGACTGCTTTAGACGTTCCATTTCCAAAGCTAAATAATCAGTTTGAAACTCATCAGAAAGTTTTGAGCTAAACATATGGACTCCATTATATACATAAAAAATAAATGTTTAAAGATTTCCTGCGAAAAACAGGGATTAAGGTTTACTATGTTATTAAAAAATAACAATTTTAAAAAGTGATACGAATGTTGCGAATGCTATTTATAATACAAAGCTATATTTATTTCAAGCTTTTTATGTAAAATCATCAAAAAACTTAATTTTTTTCATAAAAAACAACATAAAAAAGCCCTTAATATAACCCGCGTGGGTATATTAAGAGCTTTCTCTCCGAAATTTAGGCATTGGCTTTGGCCGCCTTAGCAGCGTTAAGCTTATCACTAAGTGCAATAAGCGCACGGGTAAGAACAAAGGCTCCAAGGCCCATTGCCGTACCATTCTGCAGCTCACTTGCTGTTATTTCAAAAGTTGGTAGCTTAACTACTGAGTAGAACTGACAAAGAACAAATGCCAAACCTGCAAAACCTAAAAGGTCCCAGAAACTAATTTTCTTAGCTGCCAGGTTAAAAAAACCGTTTAATGAAAGAGCGATTACTGCAGCGATTACAATTAGATCTAAATCCATGATTCTCTCCTAGAGGATGTCTAAAACTTAAAGGGTTGTTATCCCTATTATACCACTGATTATAAAAAAATTACTGTCACTTTTATTAAATAATACTAAATAACATAAAGGTATTGAAATCTTAGGCATTAGTAGGTATAATCATGTATAGATTATTAATATTTTCAACAATAAAAAAGAGATACAACCTATGCGACCAGTGACATTTATTGGTAAACACTCTATTAAGTACCTTGAATCCCTAGGGACTCTTGGTTTATTTGTCTATGATTTCTTTAAACAGCTATTTAAATACCCTTTATATTTCAAATTAACTTTAAGACAAGCTGAACTTTTAGGTGTAAATTCTTTACCTATTGTTCTGCTTACTTCTTTCTTTACAGGTGCTGTTTTGGCCCTACAAAGCTATCACGGTTTTGGTAATAAAGCTTTAGCTGACACATCTTTAGGTTCAGTAGTTGCACTATCAATGCTACGAGAACTAGGTCCTGTGCTTGCAAGCCTTATGGTTTCTGGGCGTGTTGGGGCTGCTATTGCTGCTGAATTAGGTACTATGAAGGTGTCAGAACAAATTGATGCAATGATTACTTTAGCAACAAACCCTATTAAATATTTAGTTGTTCCTAGAGTTTTAGCTTGCTGTATTATGGTTCCTCTTTTAGTTACCATTGCTAATGTTACTGGTATTTTTGGTGGTTACTTAGTTGCAACAAACATGTTAGATATTAATGCATACAGTTATATGCAAAACTCTTTTGCTAATGTTCAGTTTGATGATGTTCTTTTAGGACTGGTTAAAGCTTTAGTATTTGGTTTTATTATCGGTATTATGGGTTGTTACCACGGCATGAAGACTGAATCTGGTGCTGAAGGTGTTGGTAAAGCAACAACAACGGCTGTTGTGTATGGATCTGTACTAATTTTAATTGCTGACTATTTTGTTACAGCATTTTTATTCTAAGGAGTTTATTTAATGAATTTACCAAAAAATGAAAAAATAAAAGTAGAATTTAAAAATGTTGCCAAACAGTTTGGCGATCGTGTTATTTTAAAAGATTTTTCTTTGCAAATACCAGAAGGTAAAACAGTTGTTATTTTAGGAGGCTCTGGTACGGGTAAATCTGTATCTATTAAATGCCTATTAGGACTTTTAAACCCGGATAAAGGTGATATTTTAGTTGATGGCAAATCGGTTGTGAAACTAAAAGAAAAACATCAATACAATTTAATGAAAAAATTTGGAATGTTATTTCAGTTCGGTGCCCTATTTGACTCATTAACAAACTGGGAAAATGTTTCTTTTGCTTTTCTTGAGCATGGAATGGATAGAGACAAAGCTAAAAAAATAGCAATTGAAAAGCTAGCACTTGTTGGTTTAGGTAAACATGTTGCTGATTTAATGCCTGCTGAAATTTCTGGTGGTATGAAAAAACGTGTATCTTTAGCTCGTGCTATTTGCACAAACCCTGAAATTGTTTTATATGATGAGCCAACAACAGGTTTAGACCCAATTACAGCCGATACCATTGACAGACTTATTGTTGAAATGCGTGACAAATTAAACATTACAGGTATTGCAATTACTCATGATATGCAATCAGCTTTTAAAATAGCGGACTATATCGCATTGCTTTATCAAGGTGAAATTATTTATTATGATACTGTTGAAAATACAAAAACAACAGATAATCCATATGTTAAACAGTTTATTAACGGCGAAGAGAATGGTCCTATTGACTTCTTTAGCAACTAAAAATATAATAATTAAGAAATTAAACAAAGGGAATAAAACATGTTAAATACAGAAACTAAAGTTGGTGCAGTTGTTGTTACAGCCGTTTTAGGGCTTGGATGGCTGACTTACCAATCTGGTAGTATTAGTAGAGTTGATGAAAGTAAAACAAGACGATTAGTAACCGAGCTTTCTAATGCATCTGGTTTATATAGTGGTAGTAAAATTAAAATGGCTGGTGTTGATATTGGCTTTATTGATAAAATTAAACTTACTAAAAAAGGTACCGCATTAGTTTATTTAGCTATTAATGAAGAAGTTCCTTTAGCAAAAAATATCTCTGCTCAAATTGATTCTAACGGTTTAATTGGTGAAAAATTTATTTCCCTTAATTCACCTACTTTTACTGAAGAAGCTCTAGGCAAAGATAAAAAATATATTCCATTTGTTGGTACATCTACAATTGATGATGTTGGAGCTAAGTTCTCAAAAATTGCATCTGACTTAAGTGCGGTTTCAAACTCATTAAGAACTGCTTTAGCAGGTCAAGAAAACCAAATGAAGCTACAAAGAATTGTTTCTAACTTAGATTCTGTAACAACAAGACTTGATGTTATTTTAAATGAAGAACTTGAAGAAGGTAAAGTTAATAATATTGTAAATAACGTTAATAGCTTTACTGATGACTTATCAGATAATTCTGAAGAAATTTTAGGCAATGTAAGAACAGCTTCAGCTAGCTTAAAAAGAATTCTTGAAGCTAATGAAGGTAATACAACTGAACTTATTTCAAACTTCACTGTTGTTGCTAAAAACCTAAGTGCAATTACTACAAAATTACAAAATGATGATTCTACTTTAGGTCAGCTTATTAATAAAGATACTAAAATTATTGATAACCTAGATCAAGCAAGCATGGATATTGCAATGGTTACAAATAAAATTGCAAGTGGTGAAGGCACAATTGGTCGTTTAATTAATGATGAATCAACTGTTGAAAAAATCGAATCTGCTTTAGACTCTCTTTCAGGTTTAGCGAATAGAGTTGAGCAAATTCAAACAGAAATTGACTTCTACGGATATTCAATTTTAGGTCAAGATGTATCTAAAGGCAGATTTGATATTACTATCTCACCTCGTCCTAATAGATTCTATCTACTTGGTGTAACTTCAGATGGTTATGCTACAGAATCAAAAGATGAAAGAGCTGATAGTGAATACTTCGGGCAAGACTTTGGTAATAAAGTTAAGTTTACAGCTCAATTTGGTCATGTTTATGAAAATACTCTATGGGGTAATGATCTTTATATTAGATTTGGTATTAGAGATAGTTCATTTGGTGTTGGTGCGGATACATTCATTGCTGATGATAGAGTTAAACTATCTGCTGATCTTTATGACTTTGGCGGTAATAACTCAGGTAACTCAGACGGCACAGCCCACTTAGATTTAACAGGTCGTTACTTCATGCAAGATCTACCTATTTATGGTATCGCAGGTGTTGATAACGCATTAAACTCAGATCTAGCAGCTCCATTTATTGGTTTAGGTATGAGATTTAATGATGATGACTTTAAATACCTACTACAAACTGTACCAACTGGTGGTCTATAATAAAAATTAAATTAATAATAAAAAAGCTAGAGTTTACCCTCTAGTTTTTTTATGTCTTATGTTATACCCTATAACATGTCAGATAATTACTTTTAGCTATAAACATAGAGTTTTACTATGAAAATTTTTTGGAATTATCATTAAGGAATTGCTATGAAAGTAAAAATTTCGGGGCAAGTGCTAGATAATGAAGATGTAATCGTTGTCTCTGGGCGACTAGATTACAAAAATAATACTCAACCAATATGGAAAGTAGCCTGCATAAGAAGTTCCGAGGTATATTATTTTTTTCAGGAGGATATTAGCTACGAGGACGCTGCAAAAACAGCATTGATGTGGGAAAGTATCTCTATTGAAGATGTTAGAATGACTAACTTTGATTGGACAAGTGAGTCTGAGCGATCTGAAGGATATCAAATAACTACATCTGTTGGTAAAATTGGAGTTGGTTTTAAACTAACAGAAGATTCTGTTTATACGTTTAATACCTTGTATGGCTGGCCAAACTATGAAGTTATTTGTGAGATGGAAAAGCTTGCAAGTCATCATATTAGCCCTATAAAAAAGGGAATGTTATTTTCTCTAATTGGAGAAGACCTAATAACTAACATTCCGCCACCAGCTCTTAAAATTGAAGAACTGGTACTAGGAAAATCGAAAACTGAGGAGCCTCTTATTTATTAAGAGGCTTTTTTCCATCTAAAATTGACAAAAGCAGAGAAAAACAGTAAACTATTTCAAAGAATTAATTTAATGAAAAATACTAAATAAAGAGAACAACTAGTTCTGGAATTTTTGAAAGTATTATTGCTTTATTTAAGGGTGACGTTTACTAGTAGTAAATGAACTTTTAAATAAAGTAAAAAGACAAACAAAAAAACAGAACAAATCAGAAAGAAAAAAGAGTAAATGGCTAAGGTTAAGACTGTATATACCTGTACAAATTGTGGAGCAAGCTTCCCTAAATGGATGGGAAAATGCGAAAGCTGTAACCAATGGAATACCATTGAAGAAGAGATTGTAGCATCATCTATTGAATCTGCTGCTAGAAAATCAAACGGCCCTACTGCTGAAATTTTTTCATTAAATACAGAATTTAAAGTTGAAGAGCGAACTTCAACAGGTTCTTCTGAATTAGATAGAGTTTTAGGTGGAGGATTAGTTGATTCTGCGGCTATTTTATTAGGTGGTGACCCTGGTATTGGTAAATCAACATTGGTTTTACAAATGGCAAGCTTTGTTGGTAATAATGATAGTTGCCTTTATATTTCAGGAGAGGAATCAGCAAGCCAAATTCAACTAAGAGCACGCAGAATGGGTTTAGAAAAGGCAAATATTGAACTTGCTACAACGGCTCACTTAGAAACTATTATTTCTACACTTGCAGCTAAAAAACCAAAACTAGCGATTATTGACTCTATTCAAACTGTATTTTCTGACAAGATTGAATCTGCTGCAGGTACTGTATCGCAAGTTCGTTTAGCAACTCATGAATTAATTAACTTTGCTAAAAAAATTGGAACATGTTTAGTTATTATTGGCCATGTAACAAAAGAAGGTCAAATTGCAGGACCTCGTGTTCTTGAGCACATGGTTGATACGGTTTTATACTTTGAAGGTGAGCGAGGCAATACATTTAGAGTTTTAAGAGCTATTAAAAACCGTTTTGGTGCAACAAATGAAATTGGTGTATTTGATATGACACAAAAAGGCTTAGAAGATGTAACAAACCCTTCAGCTTTATTCTTATCTGAGAGACCTGAAGGTGCTTCTGGTTCTGTTGTATTAGCAGCTATTGAAGGTACTCGTCCTGTTTTAGTAGAAATCCAAGCTCTAGT
>DMEM01000054.1 GCA_003450915.1 Alphaproteobacteria bacterium | reverse complement strand
GACTCTTATTTACGGTCAAACTATAAAAAGTTATACATGCCATTGCTGTTTTTTAACGGCATAGCTTCTGCTGTGCCGCTGACACTATATAATACTGAATATTATATATAAGGAACTTGTGATGAGGAAATTAATCGTAATAGCACTTGCGATTGTTTTCTCTGCAGGTGCCTTTGCTAATATAGAAACTTGCTCTAATGGGACGCTTGTTCGAGATAAATATATCATGAACCTTACGCGTTGCTCTGATGAAAACAATATTAAGTCTTTCCTTCTTAATATTCGTCTTAACCAAGGGGTTGGAGACCACTTTATTTTAAGCTCATGGGGCGAGGTAGTATATAAAGTACCTGTTAGAGAAGGCCTAGATGTAACAATCTTAAGTGTTGAAAATTACTCAGGAGATTATTCTTTTAATGTTCAACTAGGTGAAGAAATGACAGACTAAGCGAAAAAGACCAGCAACTGCTGGTCTTTTTGTTATCGATATCTATAGTTAGCGACGTTATAAAACACCAAACTCTAACTCTGCTTTACCAAATCCTTTTTCACGCAGTTCTGACTTGAACTGCTCGATGGCGACCTGACCAGCCAGAATATTATTCGCCACATGGTGGCATTGTGTAGCCTCTAATATTCTTGACTGCATCTCCATAATATTTTTTGCATTTGCTATTGCCGCTGCAATAGCATTATAGACCTTAAGTTCATCCTGACTTTCACTATCAAAGCTACTGATGTATTTCCACGTACTATTCACTTTTTTAACAGCCTCTTGACATGAGTTACGCAAAAACTCAACCGAGATTACTTGGATTTTACTTTCTTCAGACATAATTTTGTCCTTTATCAAAAAAACAGAAAACAATTGACTACAGCCAACTGCAGGATTAACTACTTATAATATTCGTAATAAAAAAACTACTGACTCCATATAGTCTAGACATAAAAAAGAACTCTCATTGATGAGCTTTACTTCACATCTGCAGCAAATATTTCAACAGGCACTATCCTTAGACTTACAGAACACCAACTAGAAACACTCAACCCTTTCGTTGAGATGTCTGATAGTGACAAATGGATATTCAATTTCAACTATATTTGTGATGAATATCAAACATCCTGGACAGCATCAAAAAAAGACCTCTCTGACCTTGTGGTTCTAGGAACAAGAGAAGTTATAAGAATCGAAAACAAAACCACTTTAATTTAAATTTCCATAAAAAAAGGCCAGCAAATGCTGGTTCTTTTTATTTGTCAGGCATTTATTATACTATGTATAAATTTATATACATTCAATTGCCTTTTTAGAATTGCCAGCCCTAACGCTGATAAATACTCTTTCTAGAAAGGCGTTTTTCATTAAAAGGAAAAAAATAATGAAAAAGTTCATTATCGCAGCACTTCTAACCCTAGTCTCTTCTTCTGTTTTTGCTGGATCTCGTTTAGTACCGCGCGATGGTGCCGAGCTGACACTGGGCAATACTGGACCGGAAATGACGGTTACTGTAACCTCTAAAACAGAAGTAACCGTAGTAATCAATGGAGTGCAACAAATTCCAATGCTACTAAAACCCACCAACACATTAACAGTTAAAGGAGACAAGATCGAAATTCATACTAAAAAATTATAACTTAGCATGATAGAAAAAAGCCCTGCAACTGCAGGGCTTTCCTATTTGTATAAAATCTTATTTAGTTGGAAGAGCTGGCTCTTGTTCTTCAACTGGAGTTTCAGTTTGTGTTTGAATTGCTTCAACTACTGACTCTTGAGCTTTAGTTTTGTAGCTCTCTCTAACTACCATTAAGCTTGTTGCCATAAATAAAACTGCAATAATTGTTGTAGCTTTAGTTAAAATACCAGATACGCTTTTACCAGTAAATACTGCATTAGAACCACCTAAAGCACCCATGCTAGATTCTGATCTTTGTAGTAAAACAACAAGAATTAATAAAATTGCTAACACGATGTGTGCTACTGTAAGTAAACTAATATACATTTCTTTCTTCCTTTTTTAACCCGTCATGCTATTTCTTAGCATCTCTTTTTCTCTGAGATCCTGAATCAAGTTCAGGATGACGTAGTTTTTATTTTGCTTATATTCAGAGATGAATAAAAATGAATTATTTGAATTAAGATTTTTATCTTTTAAGTAATTGCCGCGTACTTTAGCTACGGAAAAGAGCTTAAAAGATAAAATATTTTTCAAAGAATCATTTTAAGCGTTTCTTGCGATATCTACAAAACTTGTAGCATCTAGGCTTGCGCCTCCAACAAGAACACCATTAATTTCATCAACTGAGAAAATTTCGTTGGCATTATCAGCTTTTACTGAACCACCATATAATAATGCCACATTATCACCTTTTGAACCAAATTTGTCAAGTAAAGATTGCTTAATTTCTGCAAAAATAGGTTTTATATCATCAATTGTTGCAACTTTTCCTGTACCGATTGCCCAAACAGGCTCATAAGCCACTGCTAATAAATCAGAATTTTCACAATTTGCTAAACATTTTTCTAATTGCTCAACTACGATTTGTACTGATTGACCTGCTTCATACTCTTCTAATGTTTCACCAATACATAAAACTGTTTTTAAACCTTTTGCTTGAGCTACTTCTATTTTTTCTGCTAGAAGTTCATCTGGTTGACCTAAATATTCACGACATTCTGAATGCCCTACTAACACATATGAGCAACCTAGCCCTGTTAGCATTTCTGCACTAACCTGTGATGTAAAAGCACCATGTTCATAATTTGAAACATCTTGAGCACCTAATTCTACATTTTTTTCTGCTTCAAAAAGAGCATTCTCAACATCTGCTAAAGCTACAAATGGAGGAAACATTACAAATTTGCAGTCTTTAAATTCTTTTGCTTGAAGAGCTGTTTGCTCTGCTAAGTTATACCAAAAGCTTCTATCACCATTCATTTTCCAGTTAGCCATAAAATATTTCATGATTTCTTATTCTTTCTTTAGTTTAAATCTAGATTATTTGATTATTTTTTTAGTATGCATCAACAATCTATTTCTTGTCAATAAATATCGAAATTAATGCAACTGACAAGTCAGGGAATTCTTTAGCCTGAAGTATATAAATTTATATAAAACATCCAGTAATGGGCTTACCTTTTATCTCTGCTTACAATAAGTGATAAGTGGTAAGCCATTTGCATATCGGCAAACCTATTTTAAGACCTTATCAAGGTCATAAGGATTTTTAATGAAAAACTTAGTTTTGGTAGTACTAACTCTTCTTTCTTCAGCTTTGATGGGTTGTTCTTCAACTCCAGATGCAGAGACAAAGTACTATAGAACCAGTATGGAAACCAACAAAATGAGTATTTTTTATTGGGCAGAAGAAGAAGGTGAAAAAAAGCTAAAAGGCGAAACATACGCCAATGGTCTACCTGAACATCTAACTACTAAAGTTAACATGCAAACAGGATTCTTTCAAAAAAGCTTTGAACAATTTTCTGAAGATACTGGCGTTCAGGTAAATACACCTAATGAATACAAAAGCTGCCAGCTGTTTATGGTTAATAGAATAGCAAACGGCATTTCTGACCAGTACAATGGGCAAACTCATCAACGTTCATTCATCGTTGAGATGTTTGAGTCAGAGATGAAAAAAGATAAAATTATGGTAACAATGCTTCTTTGTAAAGAAAAGTTTGTTACTATAATTGATCAAAACGATCAAAGATCCATAAGAGAAACAAGTATATCATCCATTGTTGCAAACACAACAGTTGATGACTTTGTGATTTAACAAGCGTTAAGAAAGGCTCTGAAATTCAGGGCCTTCTTTTTTTGTGATTAAAAGGTGTTTTATTTATTGAAAATTAGTTGTTTTTATGCCATAATATTACTCGGTTTTATACTATATTAATCAAAAACACAAAAAAGGTAAAAAAAATGCTAAATAAACTTAGAAATGACATTGCTCATAATAAACTAGTTAGACTTGTTCTTGTGATCATTACTCTAGCTTTTGTTTTCTGGGGTATGGGGTTATCAGGCCTATCATTTAACAAAAACTATGCTATTAAAGTTGGTGAGGCTGAAGTTACACCTACTGAATTTCACAGAGCATACCAACTGGCTAAACAACAAATTTCTCAACAGTTCCAAGGACAAGAACTTTCTCCTGAATTAATGAAACTATTTGGCGTTGAAAAACAAATTACTCAAGAACTTACTTCTCAAGCTTTACTTGAAGCTTACGCTAAAGATGAAAACATCCAAATTAGCAACAAAACTGTTTTTGAACTAATTAAAAATGAAAAAGCTTTCCAAAAAGATGGTAAATTTGACAAAGAAACATATAAAGCAGTATTAGCTCAAGCTCAACTTACAGCTCTAGAATATGAAGCAACTTTAGTTAAAAACATTCAAGCAAACATTATTGCAATTATGTTTAATCAAGCTATTGTAGTTTCAGATGATGAACTAGAAATGCAAGTTAAGCACGCTCAAGAAAGACGCGATGCTGACATCCTAACAATTAAAGCAACTGACTTAGCTGGATTACCAAAGCCGACAGATGAAGAGCTAGAAGCTATTTACAACAAACAAATTGATAACTTTAAAATTGCTGAAAAAAGAAGCTTTAAACTACTTGTTGTTTCTAAAGATGCTTTAGCTAAAGAACAAACTGTTACAGCTGAAGAAATTAAGCAATACTTTGAAGAGCACAGCGAAGAATTCTTCACTAAGCCAGAATTTAAAGTACAACAAATTTTAGTTAAAGATAAAGAAACTGCTGATAAAGTTTTAGCATTAGCTGACCTATCAGAAAACTTTAACAAATACGTTACAGAGTACTCAACTGATAAAGTATCTAAAGTTAAAAACGGCGACATGGGCTGGTTAACTGGCGATATCTTTGGTGCAGAATTTGAAAACGCTATAAATTCAGCTAAAAAAGGTGACGTTGCTCATTCAGCTATTAAATCTGTATTTGGTTACCACATCTTTAAACTAAATGAAATAAAAGAATCAAAACTAAAAAGCTTTGATGAAGTTAAAGATAAAATTAAAGCTGATTTAATTGCAAACAAAGCAGAAGAAGCTCTTGATGAAAAAATCAATACAACTTTAGACATGGTTTCAGCAGGTGAAAAATTAGACAACATAGCTAAAGAACTTGGTTTTAAACTACAAAACTTTACAGACGCTAAAGCAAACGGACCACAAGACTATATTAAAGATGTTTTTGAAACAGCTTTAGATGAAGTTAGCCAACCTATCGAACTAGACTTTGGTTCAACAGGTTTTGTTCAAGTTACAGATATTAAAGATGAATCTGTAAAACCTCTTGAAAAAGTTAAAGGTTTACTAACAACTACTTTCGAGCAAGAAAAAACTGCTGAACTACTACAAGCAAAAGCAGATGAAGTTTTAGCAGCAATTCAAGAAAATAAACTTTCATTTAAAGATGCTGTTAAACAATTCAAACTTTCAGCACCTATTAAATCTGTAGTTTCAATTGCTAGAATTGGCGATCAGAAAAAAGAAGTTTCTGCAGATGTTGCTAAGAATATGTTTGAAACAGCAACAAATACAGTTGTTAATAAAACTCTACATACTGAAAACGATATTCTAATCGTTAAGGTTCTAGGCTCATACCAAGAAGAAATTTCAGATGCGAATAAAGAGAAACTAAGACAAGCACTAGTAATGCAAAAAACTAATGATTTATACTACTCTTTTGTTGATGCTTTAAGAAAAGAACATAAAGTTAAAGTTAACCAAGCGTTAATTGACCAAATCATTAAACAAAACTAGATATATTAAATAGATATTTAAATATTTAAGGAAAATTTAAAATGAAATACAAAGTTATACTTACTATCTGTTCATTAATTTTAGGACTAAGTTCATCTATAGCCAATGCTGCAGATGGTAAGTATACTTTGACTTATCAAGAGCAAAATAAATGGGTTGCTCAAAAAGATATAAAGCCTGTGCGTAACGCTATTGGCTTTTTAAAAAATAACGATTTAAAAATAAAAGCTATTTGCAGCAGCAAAGATATTTTTTGTAAGCAAAGAGTTGAAATTTTAAATCTTATTTTTTATAAACAAAAAGTAAAACAGCAAATTTCTATTGTAGAAAAATCTACATACATACAAAAAAACAAACTTATTTTAGAATCTGTTAACTTAGATCTTAATAAGTACTCTAACTTATTTATTAACTATAAAAATAAAAATATAATTCCGGTTGAGCAATCTCAAACAGATATAAAAAATATTATCAAAAAGGCAGAAGATAAATTCTTAGTTAAATTTAAAATGTACTGCCAGTCGGTTGATCAATTATGTAAAAACAGATTCAATTATATAAATGATTTAATTGGTAAAACATTACCTTATAAGTATAACTTTGCATTATACGAAAACTCTAGTTTAGAAGTGAATCAAGCTCAGCTAGTTAACCACCGCCATGATTATAATATTAACAATCCTATTCAGCCTGCAGCAACAAACTCAAAAAAAGAGAACGCTAAGCAAGCTAAACAAGTAGAAAAATTAAACTACACAAACAAAGCAAATATCATTGTATTTAAAAAAGGTGATGGAATACTACTAGAGTCTGAAAAAGTAAAAGTTGAAAACTTAATTCTTAATAGCAAAACTAATAAATTTACTTTTACATGTAACTTAAATAATGATCTACTATGTCAAAAAAGAGTACATGCTATTAAAAACTACGCTTTACAAAATACAAGCAATATCATTGAAATGTACCAGTTAGAAAAAACAACTACATCGAACTATATTATTATCGAGCACATTAAATCAAAATAAGAACAAAGAACGGAGATGAAAATGCTAAATAAAGGTGCCATGTTCGGGCTTGAAGTTCAAGCGTTAAAAAAACAGTCTGGGAGACTGTTTTTAGCGAGGCTCCGTAGACTTTCCTTTAGGTTAGTCGAAGGTCAGCAAGCGACTAGAGTACGAACCTCACAAGGTGCAATGTTTGGGCTTGATGCTCGTATTGCTCTAGCAATATTTGGTGCGCTATCTGTAATATCAGGAGCTGCTTTATACTCTGCTATTCAAGATTCTAAAGTAACATCGCTATATACTCAATTAACAGAAATTGCTAAAGCATATGAAGCTTATTATATCGATACAGGACAGCACGCCCCTAGAGCTAGTGATATCTTAGATGCAAGAGCACTATTTACAAAAACAACTGAAACAAATTGGAAAGGACCTTACTTTGGAACATCTGCCCCATCTAACGCTGATTTAAAAACAAATACTCCGTACATGGGAGGTTTTAGAGTTTTTGAATCTGACACTTGGGGGCCAGGAACGGCTCTAACTCCTGATATATATTGCGATGCAGGTGATGTGTGTAGTGTTTGGACAGTTCTGTTTTCTGTTGAAGAATCCCTTGCTTTTGCAATAGATGAAAAGTTTGACGATAATGATTATACCACTGGTAATATTCGTTTATATAACACTACTGGTGCCAGACATGTCTGGTTTAAAGTAATGCCATTTGACAATTAAGAATCAAATAAAAAAGCTCCCTATTTGGGAGCTTTTGCTGTAAATAACTAATGAGTTAAAGGTGAAATATCGTCTCTATAATTACCATAACGATTTGGGTTTTGATGAGGCTGTAAAGTTTGTCTTTGATTTTGTACACAAGCCCCACCGTTATTGCTTGTATAATCATAATAGCCTCGAACACCATCTACTTGGATAACTCTATTTTGTTGATATGTTACACACTCTTTAGCAAACATTTTTTGTCTGTAAGCTTCGTGATCTGTGTGTTTTAAGATAAAATCTGGTGTATTTTGAGCAGAACATCCTGCTAAAATAAGTGATAGACACGCAAAAACTGATTTTTTCATTCTAAACCTCTCTAATTCTTTGAATTCTAAGTTTAATTATAGTATAATATTAAAACATTTTCAATTATAAAAAATTAAATCATTAAATAGAAAAAAAGGTAAATATTATGCAAAATATTGAACAGTTAAAAAATAGCGCGCTAGAATTAGTGCAAAACTCTACAGATGTTAAACAACTAGATGAAGTTAGAGTTAAATTTTTAGGTAAAAATGGTGAAATTACATCTATTCTTAAAACTTTAGGTAAATTAGCACCTGAAGAAAGAAAAACTGTTGCTCAAACAACAAATGAAGCTAAAAATGCAGTTTTTGCTGCAATTGAAGCTAAAAAAGCAGAACTAGAGCTAGCAGCTTTAGAAGAAAAACTAGCAACAGAAAAATTAGACATCACATTACCTGAAACTCCTTACAACTTAGGTAAGCGTCACCCTGTGAGCTTCGTAATTGAAGAACTTGAAACTATTTTTGCAAAACTAGGCTTTAGTGTAGCAAGTGCTAACGAAATTGAAAATGAGCACTTTAACTTTACAGCCCTAAATATTCCTGCAGAACACCCTGCAAGACAAGACCACGACACATTCTATTTTAATGATTTTGAAGAATTTAACGGCGAAAAACAAAGAAAACTACTAAGAACACAAACTTCAAACACACAAATCCACGCGATGCAAGCTAAAGGAGCTCCTTTAAGAATTATTGCTCCAGGACGTGTTTATAGATGTGATTCTGATTTAACTCACACTCCTCAATTCCACCAAATTGAAGGTATTGCTTTAGATAAAGACATTACATTCTCACACCTTAAAGGTGTTCTACAAGTATTCTTAAGCCAATACTTTGAAAGAGATGTTAAATTAAGATTCCGCCCATCATACTTCCCATTTACTGAACCTGGTACTGAAGTTGATATCGAATGCGTTTTCTGTGAAGGTAAAGGCTGTCGTGTTTGTAAAAAAACAGGCTTTATTGAAGTTTTAGGTGCTGGTATGGTACATGAAAATGTTCTTGCAGCAGGTGGTATTGATTCTAAAGAATTCCAAGGTTTTGCTTTTGGCGTTGGTGTAGAAAGACTTGCAATGCTTAAATACGGTATTAATGACTTAAGAATGTTCTTTGATTCTCAAACAGAGTTCATGAAACACTTTGGTAAAAACTTATAAGTCACACTAAAATCGAATTAAAGAAATAAAAGGAAATTAAAAAATGAAATTCTCATTAAATTGGTTAAAACAACATTTAGATACTAATGCTTCTGCCGAACAAATTGTAGACCAACTAAATAAACTAGGTATGGAAGTTGAAGAATTTGAAGACGGAGCTAAAGCTTTAGAAAACGTTGTTGTTGGTAAAATCATTAGCCGAGTACAACACCCAAATGCAGATACTTTAGGTGTATGCCAGGTACAAGTTGGTGAAAACGACATCCGTCAAATCGTATGTGGTGCTCCAAACGCTAGAGATGGCTTAACAGTAGCTGCAGCTCTTGAAGGTGCGTGTCTACCAGGTGATTTTAAAATTAGCAAATCAAAATTACGTGGCGAAGTTTCAAACGGGATGCTTTGTTCTGTAAGAGAACTTGCAATAGGTGATGAATACGATGGTATTTGGGAACTAGACACTGATTTACCTATTGGAACTCCTATTGCTCAACTTATTGATAATACAGATGCAATGATTGATGTTGATATTACTCCAAACAGATCTGATGTTCTTTCTGTTAGAGGTATCGCTCGTGACTTAGCAGCAGCTGACATGGGCACTCTAAAACCAATTGCTGAAAAAGATTATTCAGCAGGCTTCGCTCAAGAAAAATCAGTAACTCTTGATAATAACGACTGTACTTTCTTCTCAAGCATTGAAATTACAGGGGTTAAAAATGAGCAGTCACCTGCTTGGTTAGTTGAATTTTTAGAAAAAGCAGGTCTTCGCCCTATTAACACAATTGCTGATGTTACAAACTTCGTAATGCTTAGCTTAGGCCAACCTCTTCATGCTTATGATGCAGATAAAGTTAAAGGTAATATTACGGTATCAACTTCAAAAGGCGATGAAAAACTTGAAGGCCTAGATGGCTCAACTCACTCTCTTAAAGAAGGTGCGATTACTATTAATGATGAGTCTGGCATTATTGGTTTAGGTGGTATTGTTGGTGGCGAATCAACTTCGGTTGATGAAAATACTACAAGAATTATTCTTGAAGCTGCACACTTTAACAAAACTACAATTGCTCTAACTGGTCAAGCTTTACAAGTGAATACAGATGCTAGATATCGTTTTGAAAGAGGTGTTGACCCTCTAATGACTCGTATTGCATTAAGCAACGCTGCTGAAATTATCTCTGAACTTTGCGGAGGTGAAGTTTCATCAATGCAAACTGTTGGTTCAGATGAGTACAAACCAAAAGTTATTGAATTCGATGTTAGAAAAATGAAAACATTTGCTGGTGTTGATGTTGATGAAAATGAAGCAATCACTATTTTATGCAAACTAGGCTATAACTGCACAAAAGCTGCTGACTTTACTTACAATGTAACAGCACCAAGCTTTGTAAACATTTGCCACAACTTTGCTGATTTAGTTGAAGAAGTATTAAGAATTAAAGGTTTTGATTCAATTCCTGTAATTTTACCTGCTCCTTCATTAAGAACAGTTACAGATTGGGATGATATTACTCTAATCAACCGTCGTTCAAGAAAGAACTTAGTAGCATTAGGTTATACAGAACTATTAAACTATAGTTTCATTAGCCCTAAACTAACTGCAGCTTTCTCAGATACTATTGAAAACCTAATTTTAGCTAACCCAATTTCTGAAGAGCTATCTCACATGAGACAAACTCTAATCCCTGGTTTAGCTGAATCATTAGTTAAAAATGTAAAACGTGGACATGCAAACTTAATGTTTGCTGAAGTTGGTAAAGTTTTTGCTGAAAAAGGTGAAAAGCTACAAGCTGCAGCAATCCGTATGGGTCTAAAGGCTGAAAAATCATGGAACAATGAAGCACAAGTTGCTAGCGTATTTGATATTAAATCTGACCTATTCAAATTCTTAGAATCACTAGATGTTGAAGTTGATAAGGTTATGATTAAAGACGCAGGCTTTGCTAAATACTACCACCCTGGTAGATCTGGTGTACTAATGTATAAAGGTAAACAAATTGCACAGTTTGGTGAAATTCACCCATTTGTTGCTAAAAAAATGTTCCTAAAAGCTGGCACTGTTGCTTTTGAAGTTGACTTAGAATTATTATTAAATGATAAAAAATCTAACAACGACTTCTCAATCAGCCAATACCAAGCGGTTAAACGTGACTTTGCATTTATTTTAGATCAAAAAGTAAAAGCAGCAGACGTTCTACAAACTGTTAAATCTGCTTGTCGTCCATTAGCTAAAGCTACTTCAATTTTTGATTTATATGAAGGAGAAGAAATTGGAGAAGGTAAAAAATCACTGGCTATTTCAGTAACTCTTCAATCAGATGAGAAAACTCTTAAAGATGAAGAAATCAATGCTGTAGCTGAAAAAGCAGTAAACGCAGTAATTAAGCGTTTTAAAGCAACTATTAGATAATTTACTAATTCATGTACATATAAAAACAAAAGCCTGCATATTGCAGGCTTTTTAGTCTAAGTCTATTATAATATTTAGACTAAAAAAGGATCTCCGAAGAGACCCTTTTAATCGTTATTTAAAAAGTTAGCTTAAGCAGCGGCTGTTTCTAAAAAAGAACAGTTAGGTTGATATACCACTGGCAAGTTCTTTTCCGGAGCAACCTGCTCTGGCGTTTTTTCTGTAAAAATTTGAGTCAAAGAGCGACAAATATTTTTAAATTTCTTACTCTTTGTATTTGAATCAAAAAAATGTCCAAATGAAACCATCTGAGAGTTGGTTATGTCTCTAAGCATACTTAGACTTTTATGTCCAAAGCTTGGATCAACCCAAGCATGCTTAACATCTCCGTCTGCACAAATCTCCAAAAAATCATTCTCAATATCAGAACGATCGCGAAGAGCACTAACTGCTTTTTCTTCTGGCTTCTTCAGGATCCCGTATTTAACGAACAAAGCTTCTTGCTTATCCTGTTTTTGTGTTACAAATTGTGTTTCTTTAATTGGGATAACCCGAATGTTCGCGCTACTAATTCCGTGTAGATTGCGAAACTTCGCTAGAGATTCAACTCCGCCAAAAATTACAATTTTATTGTTCATTTTATTTCCATCCTAGGATTAAAAAAGGTGTTTCTAAAAAAAGGTATTGCTGGTGTAGTACTAAAGTGTACTAAATATTACCTTTATATTATGATCCGAAAAAAAAGTTCTGTCAATAACACTGACATTAATTTCTGCAACTTTTTATTATTTTTTGGCTAAAAAACGCCACAAAACTACCATAAATAGAAAAAGACCCACTGTAGATAGGCCTTTTTTATAAAATTTGTCGATAGTGCATATAGTTAGATAGCTTGTAATGCAACTTTAGTTGCCCCTAGCTCTTCAATTAGTTTAAAGCCTGATTTTGAAAAATCATAGTATTGACAGAACTTTTTTATTAGCTTCTGCTTTTCATTTTGATCTTTTTGGTTATGGATTTTCCTAAGTTCATGAACTTCTTGACCTGATAGTTCATGAATACAGTATGTATTAACCAAGTCTTTATAGTACCAATCACCTTCACAATAAGAATCAATTGCTTCTTGAATATCCATAAAGTTGCTAGCAAAGGTTAAACCGTAGCTAAAATAGTGGCTAACGACTTTTTCAACGTAGTCGATCTCTTCTATCTCGGGAAATAAAAGACTAAATTGACTAAGACTATAAGTTTTTTTAGTTTCAGTATCTGTAACCAATAGAAACATGATTACATTTCTTTTATCTTCAGAGCTATAAAAAGCTTGAGCTCCCATTTTTTCAGCAGAAAAATTAAAAGTTTCATTTGTTGAAGGCTCTAAACCCTCTTCTTCAGCTGATAGATTATACAGCTGAGATGTGAATTCTTGAATATCCATACAAAAACTCCTTAAACGATTTCAGTCTGTCTTATTATATATACTTTATATGAATATTTCAATTTTAAAGGCTAATATTTTTAGATATTTTTTGCTTTTTTAGTAAAGAAACCTTCTAATAGCAGAATCGCTACGCCGATAAAGATAAAACAATCTGCTAAATTAAATGTTGGATAGTGCCAGTTTTTATAATAAAAGTCTAGAAAATCGATAACATGGCCATTCATAATTCTATCAATACCATTAGCAAAAGCACCAGAGGCAATTAATGCATAACCTACTATATCTACTTTTCTTGTTGAAAACATTACTACATCATATAAAAGAATACCGGCAACTATTGCAATTGTTGCTAAAATTACAGGACCTTGAGAAAGATCGTTAAACATTGAGAATGAAACACCTGTATTATAAGCTAAGGCAAAGTTAAAAAAGCCATCGATAACAGGAATTGTTTTTGTTTTTAAAATATCATCGGCAATAAATTTAGTCGCTAAATCAATAATAACTAAAGCACTTGATAAAGATAGCATCGCTATTTTAAACTTTAGATTAACTTTAATATTTTTAATATATTTAGCAATAAATTGTTCCATTATTTTCCTCTTTTCTTTTTAGCTTAAATCATACATCTAATTTAACATCTAATAGAATTTCTTGCAATAAAAAAGGCACCTACATTACTGTAAGTGCCAATTCTATTGAACCGTTATTGAACTGCCTGTAACGGAGATACTGATTGTAAAAGATCCTCAACTACGTCTTCTTCAACATTGTAACCCGCCATAAGTTTATTTTTTAAATAATCTTTAGCACTTTCATCACGCTCTACTTTAATCTTACGAATTGCATTTTCCAATTCAATCGTTTTTTCACGAGCTTCAACAATACCTTCATATAAAATATCACTTGTTTCAATATCAAGTATTGTATATTCAATGTCTTCCTGTACATCTAAAGCAATCAGAGTACTAGCCATTTGAAACAATCCCATTTTAAACAAAGCTTCAAAATCGATATCTTCCAATTCTGGGTATTGTATAAAAAAGTCTTTTACTGTTAAAGCATCTTTGGTTTTCATATTTACGACAAAGAATAATAATAGCCCTTGTACTTGATCTTCAATACTATAAATCGGATCGCCACCA
>DMEM01000095.1:283-5089 GCA_003450915.1 Alphaproteobacteria bacterium | reverse complement strand
TTTTACTAATTTTTTAGCAGCTTCACCTGAAGATAGTTTTTCTGACATATATAAGTGCAATACTGTACCACCAGTGTATTTAGTTTGTAATCTATCTTGCTTATCTAGAGCTTCAAACGGATCATCTGTATAATAAGATGGTAGTTGAGATGAGTTTGTATAGTAAATATTATCACCTTTACCAGCTTGGATAATTGCTGAACCGAATTGCTTTCTATCTGCTTTTGCAAAACGATATGTTGTGCCTTCAGCAGGAGTTGCCTCTAGGTTATAAAGATTACCTGTTTTTTCTTGATAAGCCTTCATTCTTTCACGCATAAAGTCTAGAATTTCAATTGCTAAATCTTCACCTTCTTTACTTGCGATATCCATTTTACCGTTAGAAAAATTAAGCAGCATTTCGTTCATTCCGTTAACACCAATTGTTGAGAAATGGTTACGGAAGTGATGTAAATAACGAGCAGTATAAGGGTATAAACCTCTATCGTACATATCTTGCACAAAACGACGCTTTTTCTCTAGTGTTGATGATGATAAGTCCATTAAGTGACATAGTTCATTTAATAATTTTGCCTTATTGTCTTTACATGTATAACCAAGACGAGCCATATTAATTGTTACAACACCAATTGAGCCAGTCATTTCTGCAGAGCCAAATAAGCCACCACCACGTTTTAATAATTCACGTAGGTCTAGCTGTAAACGACAGCACATACTTCTAACTGCATTTGGCTTATATGCTTCTTCATCTTCAACTTTATTGCCGTTTTCATCATATTTATACTGAGATCCTAAAAAGTTTTGAAAATATGAACAACCGTACTTTGCTGTATTTTCAAAAATTGCATTTGAAACTTCTGAATCCCATTCAAAATCTGGAGTGATATTTACTGTTGGAATTGGGAATGTAAAGGGGTTACCTGCTGCATCGCCTTCTGTCATAACATCGTAGTAAGCTTTAACAATCATTGCCATTTCATCTTCAAAGTGTTGGTAGCTCATATCTGCTAGCTTAACAATTGTAAAGTCTTTTTCGCGAGCTTTTTCTAGTAAAGCTTCATCTTCTAAATCTTTAAATAGGTGCTCAGCATTTGCAGTTGGGTAGTTTTTAGCTAAATCTTCAGGAACTTTAATATCAAGTGTAATATTTGTGAATGGAGACTGTCCCCAACGTGATGGAACGTTTAAGTTATAAACAAATTGACGAACAGCTTTCTTTATTTCTGTATAATCTAACTGATCTTTAAATACATAAGGAGCAAGGTATGTATCGAATGAACTAAATGCCTGAGCACCTTCCCATTCTGCTTGTAGAATTCCTAAAAAGTTTGCCATTTGACCTAATGCTTCGCGGAAATGTTTTGGTGGACGAGATGATACACGACCTTCAACACCATTAAAACCTTCATCAAGTAGAACTCTTAATGACCAACCAGCACAATAACCAGCAATACCGCCTAAATCATGAATATGGTAGTCTCCATCTCTATGGGCATTACCTTCTTCTGGTGTATAAATTTTATCTAACCAATAGTTAGCGGCAACTTTACCTGCTAAGTTATTTACTAATGAGGCTTTTGAATACCCCGCATTGGCATTTTCATTAATTCTCCAGTCATGACCAGAGATAAACTCATCAATTGAATCATTACATGAGATTTGAGTATCTGGAAGTTGCTCTTGTTGTCTTTTATCTAGTTCCATGTTTACATACACCTTTTATTTATAAGATTTTTTTGAACCACGCCTTTATGAAAAACAGTTATTTCTAATCTAAATTTAAACTTAATAATAGATATTTATTTTTTTGAACTTCTGTTTATTTTTTAGGCATCAACACAATATATTGTGCTTCGGTATAAAATATGGTCGCACAGTTTGTATTAGTTGTAAATAGAGATATCCACATTTTTTTTAATATTATCTTTTTTTCAGGTACTTAGTAAGAGGTATTTTTTTATAAAACTTTTTATACTTTTTATGATGATTTTTATTGACAAATTCGCTAACCAGCAAAAACCCTAGCTTTTTTATTACTTATACCTAAAACCCCTATAAATTTACACAAATAAAAAAAAGCATACTAGATATAGTATACTTTTTAACTTTTATCATTTTTTAGTTTTTAATTTTGCAAATCTAAAACTTTCATCCATATCCAGTAAGTTGGAGTTGAAGTATGAAACACCCTTAAAGTACCCTTTTATGATTTATTGAGCTATTTGAAAGACAATATTGAAAACTCTTTAATAAAAACAGAGGCATTATTACTAGAATCAACCGATACTCTTACCTTACCTGTTTTTCTATCTTTTGTATTATCTATATACTCATCGATAGCATCTGCAAAACCTGGAGTTAAACCGTATTGTACAACATATAAAAAGCAATTAGTTGATGTGCATACAGCTGGAGAAACCTGATCAACCCCTTGCTTACCACCAAAATCAGCATCTACATATTCTCTTATTTGTAAAGTAGTGTAGCTTGGGTGATTTAAGCATGTTGCATCACCATTACATTGCTCATATGATAAATAAGGTCCGTTCCAGCCCTTAACTGTATTAATATCTGCTAATAACTCACCAATTTCAAATTTTGAAGAGCTTAACACGGGTAAAGAACCAACGTCTAAAGCATATGCTTCTACTGCTTTTGTAACTTCTGATAAATCAGATATAAGAGAAACTACTTTACTATTTTGTATCGCAGAATATAATGCAGCTCCTGATATTACCGATAAAGCACCAAAGATTGCTAACGCTATTCTAGCGTCTAAACCAAACATTGCACCTTTTTTATCATACATAGTTATTTTCCTCTAGTTCTGTTATCAATCTTTTAAAAATTAAATCATAGCCTTTTTCATTTGGATGTACAAAATCAAAGCTTAATTCTTCTAGTTTACCATTAAATAAATCAAATAACTCTAAAAATTGAATTTTATGCTGAGCACATAAATCTTTTAAAGCTTTGTTATACTCTTCTAAGTCAGAGTTTTTAAATGTAACATCTACACCTTTATAGTTCATAACGCTTTCATTAACCATTGTGGGGCCTAAAATTAAAGTTTTATGTTCTGCTTGAGATAAATCAGTTAAAAAACTATCCCATTGTTTAGTATAAACATCTATATTAGGCTGTTTTATTGCATTTCCATCTTTAATATGAGTTACACAATCATTCGAACCTGTAAAGATAATTACTAAGTGAGGACGACGTTTTAAAACTTCTGTTTTATAACGACTAATAGTTCCAGATAAAAAATCACCTTTTAAACCTAAGTTAAAAACTCGATACTCATTAATTTTACTATTTTCTTGTAAATATTGATTTAACCTGCCAGCCCAGCCAATTCCTTTTCTATCACCAATACCTTCAACCGAAGAACTACCTAAACATACTATTTTCATTTTTATTCTTTCTTACATTAATCTATTTATTTTATAATAAATAGCATTACTACCCCAGCGTCTAATCTTACCTGTTTTAGGACTTATCGAGCCATCAACATATTCATCTATTGCTTGAACTGTTGTCAGATCAATATTCTGTAGAGAGATATATATTATACATGTATCATTAGCCGTACAATCTCCTGGAGAAATAGGCGTTGTTGCGTCCCAACCCCAGTCACTATCTTTCCATAAGTTAAAGTAATATTGTTGAAGACTATCTACAAAAAAGTAATTAACTGCTCCACTTATAACATAATCAAATGAAACATAAGGGCCTTGCCAGCCAGCTTTTGAAGATGTTTTTAATTCTCCTATATTAAGCTGACTTCTATTTGTTAAAAACAATGCTAAATCCTCTCCTGTATCTAAACGATAAGCTTCATATGCTTTATTTAGCTCTTCTAATTGGGTTACATATTTAATAACCTTAGCTTGTTTAATTGCATTATATAATGCAGCACCTGATATCACCGATAGCGCACCAAAAATAGCCAAAGCTATTCTGGCATCAAGCCCGAACATCGCACCTTTGGCAGTTTGTACTTTACTCGCTTGATGACCTTCGACTAACCTCAAGGTAAGTCTACGGAGCCTCGCTAAAAACAATTCCCCGGATTGTTTTTCTAACACTTGAGCTTCAAGCCCGAACATCGCACCTTTTTTATTTAGCATTTATTAATCCTCTATTTTTAACCGTGTTTTCAAAATTCATCAGCTATACGAACCATCATAAATTGATTACTCCCTGCAACAAAGCCTCTTACATTTCCTTTGCCTTGATCTATTATACCATCAATTCTTTCTTCAACAGCATTAACAATATCAAGACTAACAGGCATATACATAATCCAAACAGAACAAAGATTTCCTGTAGTACAAAGCTTATTTTTAGAATTTAAAGGGCCTGTTTCCGAAGGTTCATATCTACGAAGTCCAAAAGATGTATAGCCATTATGCTTTAAGTAACCTACTCCATTCACACTATCTTCCTCATAGCTTAAATATGGACCTTGCCAGCCAGAAACTGAGCTTTCAATTAAATCTTTAAACCTAACAATTTCGTCATTAGGATCTCCTGCTCCACCAAGAGTTCCAACATTGGTTCCTATATCCAATCGATAAGAATTATAAGCTTTACCTATTTCATTAATTTCTGTAATAAGAGCAACAACCTTCGCCTCTTGAATTGCATTATATAATGCAGCTCCTGATATTACCGATAGAGCTCCAAATATTGCTAACGCTATTCTGGCATCAAGTCCGAACATCGCTCCGCGTTTGGTCTTGATGCTACCGCGTGTTTCTACTGAATCCACGCTATGCCTTTTCGCTAAAAACAATCTCCCAG
>DMEM01000095.1:0-206 GCA_003450915.1 Alphaproteobacteria bacterium | reverse complement strand
GTCCAAACATCGCTCCTTTTTGTAATTTCATATTAGATCTTTCTTAGTTTTTATTTTTATAAACGTCTCTTATTATAGTATACAAAAAAAAGGAAGGTTTTAAAACCTCCCTTTCTTATTTAAAACACTCTACTATTGCACAAATACTACTTTTTAGCATTTAATAAAGCTGCGAATGGATTATTTTCAGCACCTTTATCAGTATA
>DMEM01000099.1 GCA_003450915.1 Alphaproteobacteria bacterium | reverse complement strand
ACTATAAAAAAAGACCGTTCAATATGAACGGTCTTTTTTTATAGTTTATTGAATATCTTGAGCAATTTGACTGTCAACAAGCTACATCTGGAGAGGAAAAACTCGTTGATGACTACATGGCATTCGAGATGACTGCATATACTGAGCATGTCGAATACATTCTAAACCAAATGGGAAATGATACTTATCATTCAAGAATAGACTTAGGTATTAAACAGCTTATGGAAGGATACATCACCCCATATGGTTTAGAACCAAAGTACTCCGACCAGGTCAAACAGCTGCAAGAAGCAATTGCATAGACTGCAGTATAACTATCGAACCAACTAAAAGCACCCTACCCGGGTGCTTTTTTCTTGATTTAAATAAAATAATTACTATACAGCTTTAGACACTGAAACATTATTTTTTCTTTATAGCGAGGTAACACCTATGATTTCTATTCTTTCTACGGAAGCTGTAACACTAATCGCTGGAAAACAATCCGAAGCATCTAAGCTGTTTTTGGTTAATCAGAAGTATGCAATTGATGAGTACTTTAAAAAACACAACAAACTACCAGAAAAATCCGCACAAGTTGCACTGGTCGATAGCTACATTTACTATATGCATAATGTAGCTAATGTCTACAAACAACTAGCTGAATCACTTGCTAAGGATATCTCTTCGTTTGATATCCCTAGTGTGCAATCTGTTTTTAGATAAGCACGTTAATTTTTATATTAATGAACTGATGAATGAATTTATGCCATTCATCAACTGCCTATCACCTGAAAAAACCCTTGAAAAACTCAAATATATTAATGAATTTACTGAGTTTTTTTAATTCAAATTTAATGATTGCTGCATAAGCAAAGAAGACTTTGACGACCTTGTGTCTGTTAAGTATTCAGAGCTTTTAAACAGCTATATCCTTAAAGCAGGTGAAGTAGATCATATCAATGATTTAGAGCGTATCGTAAAAGATATCAATGGTATTATTGATTATGTTAACTTGGATGAAAATTCGCAAAATACAGTGAACAGTATCACAAAAAAAACTCTTGAGTACTTTATATCTTGCCAGGTTGAAAAACTTGATAAGGTTGAGGGCTATTCGCTTGTTAATCTAGCTAATCATCTGGAAACATTCATGAATGAACACCCTGAGGTTGGCAAGATTAATGAAAAATCTATTAAAGATGAGATTATCCCTAAGCTTGTTGATTTGATAGAACAAAAGTATATTGCTCCAACAATTCGTGACACCTACGGTTTGTGTTTAGTTGATACAACCGGAGATAGCTCAAGTAAAAATTCATTCCTAAAAGTTAGTGAAATTTTTGTTAACTGCAACTTATATAAAAGCTACGGCAAAATTGGGAAACTTAAGTACTTTAACCAACACTTAAGTTCTAACTTTAATGAAGTTTTACTGTCTTTTGCTTTGCTTAAGTCTTTAAATTCAATTAACATAACTATCGGCCAAGACTACTATCACCATGAATATCACCATCAGGATCTTTTTAAAATACTGGAAAGAGATTATTTTGGTATTTTAAACCGCATTGACTTCTTTAAAGCAAAAGGTTATCGTGCAATTTGCGTTAAGCTTATCCAAACCGCACAAAACAGTGAATTTGACAGCAATGATTTTAACATGCTATGCTTAAAAGTTATATCTCTAGCAATAGCTGAATGCCCGGAACTTTCATTAGAGACATTTGGCTTAAACTCAAAAGATCTAGATGAACTTTACTGTGGCAAAAACTACGCCCAACGTGCATTTCTTTATGCCGAAAAGTTAGATATTTTTGGTCCAAAAATTTTAAATAATAAGGAACTTTTACTACCTAACATTGAAAGCGATGAATTTAAGGAATACTCCTACATCTTTAAGGATATGAAAGATGAAAGCGTATTATCAGAAAAATTCAACAAAGCGCTAGCTAAAGCGTAAATAAGTCTAGAAGCCCCCATGCTGGGGGGGGTTTTTCATTTCTAAATCAAAACAGTCATTCAAAAGTCAGTAGTTTTTTTTCATTAAGGATGAAATTATGAAAAACTCAACTATTGACAAAATTTTTAAAAATTCAAAAATAGCCTCTGCGGCTATCTCTTATATCATCGCCCCTTTAGTGGCGATGTATTTCACATATACATATTTAGCAGATAGCAATATTTTTGTTATTGCAGCTGCCTGTTTGGGAGCAGCCTGGTTTGCTTATAAAGTAGCCTGTTTGGCTATCATTATTATGACCATTTGTTTCATTGCACTATATGACACAAAAAACAAATGGCAAGCTAAAGTTAACTAACTACGATAAAAACACCCCAGTCAATGACCGGGGTGTTTACTTTTTTATTTACTTCTGATTTAACTTACTATAAATACAGCCGCAGTAGTTCTGCTCATAAAGGTTATTTTCTTTAACTAAATCTAAACGTTCTGCTTGGGCACCCTTTTTCCTTAAATCTAAATACCAATATTTTAAAGTTGGATAGCGATTTTCAATTTCAGAAGCTAATCCTTCAACTTGTTTTAAATCTTTCCAACGAGAAGCGGCTAATGTTGAAGATATTACATTAAAACCATTCTCTAGAGCGTATTCTGCTGTTCTAACTAAACGATAATCAAAACATTTTGCACATCTTGCACCTTTTTCTGGCTCTTTTTCTAAACCTTCAACAAGTTTAAACCAGTCTTTAGGGTTATAATCTAAATCAATGAAATCTATACCATATTTTTCACAAATTTCTTTGTTTTGATTTTTCCTATGGATATATTCTAACTTTGGATGAATATTCGGATTATAAAACAAAACTGTTGTATCAATTTTATTATCAGCTAGTCTTTTAATAATTTCTACACTACATGGCGCGCAACAACTTAATAAAAGCAGCTTTTCATCTTTAAATGGATAGTTTAAAGGAATATTAGACATTTTTATTATATATCTTTAATTTCGTTTTGAACTTTGTTTGCATTTTTAGTTAAATCACCTTTAAATCCAAAGCAAATAATGAACATTTCTTTTGACTCACGACGTGATGACTCTGGTTTTGTAAATTTAACTTTATCAAAATGCTCTCTTAAACGAGTTCTCATTTCTTGTTCTTCGCCACCTTGGAAGAACTTTGCTACAAATGTTCCTCCTGGCTTTAATGCTTTAAGAGCAAAATCAATAGCAATATTTGCTAACATCATTGATCTAATGTGGTCAGTTTCTCTGTGTCCTGTTGTTTCAGGAGCCATATCAGAAAGAACTAAATCAACACCTCTAGGGCAGTGCCCCATTACTTCATCAAAAGTTTCTTGTGTTGTAAAATCACCTTGTACAAAATTAACATTTTCAATTGGTTCAATTTCAATTTTATCTGTACCAATAACCGTACAGTTTTTACCTAGCTCTTCATTAATAACTTCTAACCATGAACCTGGAGCACAGCCTAAATCAACAATACTCATGCCTTTTTTAAGTAACTTAAATTCATCATTTAAATGAACAAGTTTATAGGCTGCTCTACTTCTAAAACCTTCTCTAAGAGCCATTTGCACGTAAACATCTTTAGCTTGACGCTTCAAGTATAATTGAGATGAATGTTTTAATTTTTTCTCTGTCTTTGTGCTATATTTAGTTAACTTTTTTTTGCCTGAAGTTCTCTTTCGGCCTGCAACAATTGAGTCTGATTTTCTATTATGTACCATGATTTCTCTTACTAGTTTTATGTTAAATTTGTGCTTAATATAGCATTTTTTTATAAAGATGTCATTTGTTTTTTTACTCTTACTAGTATAAGTAAGTACTATTCTATATTTTAAGGAGGACTTATGTCCTCCTTAAAACTAATGCTATATCCGCGAATTTGTTATTAACAGCAGGTCTTCACGTTGTTCATGGTGTACATCGTCCTTTAGAAGGCAGAATGCCAGAATTCTTACAACAAGCTAAGCCTCATTGCTTATACTTTGCCGGTTTTATTACTGATAAAGAGCAAGTAAAAAGAGACATTGCTCTAATCAAAAAAAATTATGGCAATGATGTTCGCTTTCATATTTTTGATTGTGAAAGTAAAAACGTAAACAGCACCAAAGGCAAACCAGGGTTTGAGGGTATCCTTGAATTCACAGGTTCAGAAATTGCCGCCAAAGGTGAAAAGTTTGTACGAGAGGAAGCTCGAAAACTTGGTGAAGCACTCCTACATGTAGGTATCAACATGGTATTTGCGCCATGCTTTGACTTAGACTTGGGGTCGTCTATTATCTCAGGTAATGGTCGTTCTTATAGCGCGAACCCTGATGTCGCATTCCAAATGTCCGATGCCTTTGCTGAAGAACTTGAAAAGCTTGGCATCCGTACGATTGCTAAACATTTTCCCGGACACGGCTCAGCAGATGGAGATAGTCATTTAGGTACAGTATACGCTGACCCTAATACTTTTGACATCGAACTTAAGCCATTTGTAAAATCACTGGAAAAAAAGGCATGATCAAAAGCTATATGCTTGGCCATGTGAAATATCCAGTACTAGGCTCTGACCAGCCAGCAAGCATTTGCCCTGAAGTCTTTGACTTGTTTTCAAAGTCATGATCAAAAGGCGATGAACTGATCTTTTCTGATAGCATCTTTATGAAGGCTGCTACAGAAATTGGTCTTGAAGATTACGTTAATCGATTCTTTCGTTATTCTGGCGATATTATCATTTTTGATAAGCCAGATACAGACTATGTAAAGAATACTTTTGATATGAGTTTGCTTGAAGCCTATGAAGTTATCGGCCATGCTGTACAAACTCATAGATCAGAAAGCAACAGAATTGAAAAAATTCTTGATTTGAAAGAATATACCCCCGAAGTGTAGCAAGCTTGCAACACTACTTTCGACTAATTAAAAAGGCTATCTTAATGATAGCCTTTTTCCATGTTTTTAACATTGACTTTAACGCTGTCAAAAGATACTCTTATTATATAACGACATAAAGTAATTGCTATAAAAAATATATAATATAGTGACGTTAAAGGGGCATCATGACAGACTATAATACAACAGCTAACTCTAAGCTTGACCATCTTAAGCATAAGATCGGTCAAATGTTGTTTGTTGGTTTTCATAGTGCTGTTGTTAATGAAGATAGCGACATCGTAAAATATATCCAAAAGTATAACTTAGGTGGTGTTATTTACTTTGATTATTATGCATACTTAAAAAGTTACGATCGTAACATTAAAAATCCAGATCAGTTAAAGCATCTAACTAAAAAATTGCAAGAGTTTGCTCCTACTCCATTATTTATTGGAGCAGATGTTGAAGGTGGTAATGTAAACCGCCTAAAAGCAAAATATGGCTTTAACTTGCAAGTACCTACTTATTTAGAAATGGGATCCCGTGATGATTTGCAACAAACATATTTAGAAGCCTTAAAAATTTCTATTATTTTAAAAAGCATTGGTATTAATACCAACTTTGCTCCTGTAATGGATTTAGATATTGATTCTCCTATTATTACAAAGTTTGAACGTGCTTTTTCCGATGATCCTGAAAAAGTTTACAAGCACTGTGCTGAAGTTATTAGAGCACACTCTGAAAATGATGTTATTTCAGTATCAAAACACTTCCCAGGTCATGGTAGCACTAAAGGCGATACTCATGAAGGTTTTGTTGATGCTACAGATACATGGCAAGAAAAAGAGTTAGTTCCATTCCAAACAGGAATTGATGAAAAAACTCTAGACTGTGTTATTGTTGCTCACTTATTCAATAAACATTTAGATCCAGAAAACCCTGCTACTCTATCTCATAAAATTATTACTGAGTTATTAAGAGAAAAAATGGGATTTAAAGGTGTTGTTGTAAGTGATGATATTGACATGTATGCCTTAAAACACAATTATTCTCTTGAAGAGATTGTAGTTAAGTTTATTAACGCAGGTGGCGATATCATTTTAATGGGTAATAACCATGATAATGACTTATCTCAAATTGAGAATGTAATTAATATTATTGTAGAGAAAATTGAAGAAGGTGTAATCCCTGCTCAAAGAATCAATGAATCATACCAAAGAATTATGCAAATGAAAGAAAAATATATTTTTTCTCCAGAAATAAATGCCTAATCATTTTTAAGTATTGACTATTTTTTATAGAGTCCATATATTATGGACTCTTAATTTTCCGTTTAACAGGGTATTTTTTTATTATGGATATTACTTTACTAAATCTTATTCGAGGCTTATTTTTTATAGGATTTCACGCTGATCGTGCTGATATGTATTCGAAGATTTCTCAATATATCATGAAAGGCTTAGGTGCAGTTGTTATCCATGACTATCATGAATATAGCCGAACTTACAAGCTTAATGTAAAAAATCCTAATCAATTTAAAGAACTAACACATGAACTACAAACTAGGTCTGCCAATCCTTTATTGATTGCAGCATATGTCGAAGGTGGTGCAAACACTCCTTTCAAAACAAGATATGGTTTTGACATTAAGTTACAACCTCCTGGAACTCAAGCAAATAAAAGCTATATTGATACTTATCAGCAAGGCAAAAAAATGGCAGAAGAGCTATTAAACCTAGGTGTTAATACTAATTTTGGTGTTATTGCCGATTTAAAAAAAGGCGAAACAATCCAAGAAAAACGTTATTTCTATTCAGATAAACCTGATGAAGTCGCAAAACGCGTAAATATGTTTTACAATGGTGCTTCTACAGAAAGTGGCTTTGCTCCGGTAGTAAAAACATTCTTGGGAGGACCAGAACCAATTGAAAAACAAATTGAAGTCTTTAAATTACTTTTAAATAAAGACAAAAACAAAGCAGATGCTATTATGATCTCTAATAATATCAATAATAATATTGATACAGTTCCTATTGCATGCTCTAACTATGCAATCAGTGAACTATTAAGAGATAACCTAGGGTTTGAAGGCTTAGTTATTGCAGAAGATTATGAAACATCATCTGCTCCTGAAAATATTGACCTAAAAGACTATTTAATTCTTGCTTTAAACGCAGGTGTTAATATGTTTGTTATTAGTAACAATAAACGACCAAATCTTGACAATTTTGAGCAAGCGGTTAAAATTATTTACGACGCAGTTGACTGTGGCGAATTAGATAGATCTATAATTGAAAAATCTTACAAAAAAATTACAGAATACAAAGCTAAAAAGAACATTGTATAAAAGCAAATGAATTCTTAACCGGGCACCTCCTAATACGGAGGTGCCTTTTTTATGTTGCCACCTTTTGTGGTACCCTCTATAAAAAGTATAATAAAACATCTTTTATTTCAAAAACTTAGCAATAACTTTTTAGAGGAGCTACTTCTGAAAATAGATCTTGTATTATTTCTGCAAAAGGGAAGTAATTATTATTAATTAATTTAAACAGGATTTTTTATGAAAAAGCTTTTACTTGCAATCGCATTAGCCTTTTCTTCAAACGCCTTTGCAATAAAATATACGTGCCCCGTGATAGATACCTGGCAATTTGTTAAAGGCATAAATTTAAATATGGTTTATGAAAATAACTTTGCTGGTGCATCTTCTGATTATGGATACTGGGATTGGGTAGAGAATAAAGACTGTGGATCTCATTGGGGGTTTATACATTGGCTTAGTATCACTGAGTATAATAATCTTTTAAATTTCTGGAGAAGTATTGAACCACCAGAGGCAACCTCGTGTGTATCAGTAAAAAGTAAACAGCGTTACTATCAACTAGTTTCACTTAAGCAGAACAATAGCGATATTAAAGCTAGACCTTGTAAAATATAGGTAATTGCCACTCTTTTTAGGGTGGTTTTACTTATTATTAAGTACTATCTATTGAAATTTTCATAATAATGACAATAATAATTGCAAGAACATTAGCTTTTCAAAAAAATAAACCTATACTCTAAAACTCGCTGATGCAAAAGGTGGCAATTATGATTACCAACGAAAATATAGCTACTATTAAACAAATACATGAATCTTCCTCAGTTGAAAAACTTGAACTTGAGCTTGGAAAACTATTAGCTCATATTATTGTTGCTGAACGCTTAAAAGAGGCTCTTTCTAAATTCTACGAGTCAAACGGTGAAGATTATAAACAAAAAGATGACGATTATATTGAAAAGGTATCAATAATCGGAACTAATAATGATGAGTTATACCGCATTATTTGTGCATATCTTAATGACTTAGGGGCTCATTTTACCATTAAGCAAGATCCCTATTTTCATAATGATAAAATATTGCCTGATATCATCGATGATGATGAATCATTTACCTTTCAATATAAATCAATTACTGTAAAGTATGAGTTTATGTTGAATTCTCTGGAGTTTGTGTCATATCCAAGTGTAGAATTACCTGAAGATGAAACAACGACATACAACTATCAGCAAAGCGAAGACCTTAAGCAAATAAAAGAGTCAGTATTTAACCACGACTATCATGATTTATACGATGCTAAAATACCTATTGAATTTAAGGAGTTTAACCCTGTGAACTCATATTACAGAACTGAAGTTCCTGAAACATACCAGGGCAATCCTCCTGCAAGAGTTGCTGCATTTACAGTTCTTGAAGTTATCGCCTTGACATTTGATGATGGCTTTTACAGTGCTTTTATTGATCACATAAAAGTAAAAAACCTGAAAGACCATGATAAAATAAAAACAAATAAAATGCAAAAAATAAGCAAAGCTATCTTATTGACATCTGCATTTGTCATTATTGCCATTGCACTTTGGTAGCAATATGTAAGCGATTAAATTAATATGAAGAAAAGCTACCTAATTGGTAGCTTTTTTTATTTGCTGGCAAGCTCTAGGGCAATGCCTTGTGGAATTCTTGTTCTTCCTAAAGTAATAGAGTCTAACCCTGCTGATTCTAATAAGGCAATCAATGTTGCTAAAACAGGAACATCTCCTTGAGATAACACTCCTTTATTTGAACGATGACAAACTTCATTTCTTAAATTCTCTAATTGATCTTCTGCATAACTATAAAGCTCATCTAAAGTCAGTTCTTTGCCTTCACCCTTTACCATTTCTGATTCAGTTAAGCCATGAATATAGCCATATGTAAATAAGCTCATACCTAAACCAATCAACTGGTCTGAATTTTTAAAGTCTATATCCCAAGTATTAATAGTTTCATTAAAATCTGTTTTAATTTGCTGAATAATTTTATTAAATGACTTGTCTAAATCAGTTTTAGAATCAAGTAAATCTCTAAATACCATAGTTCCAAGCTTATGGCTTATATATTCTTTAGGCTCTCTTTGATTTAAAGAACCTAAAGCAAGCTCAATACTTCCCCTACCAATATCCATAACTAAAACATTTTCTGCAGAATCTTTAAATAGTTTTTGAGCACCTAAATATGCAAATGTCGCTTCTTCTTTTTCATGTAGAATTCTAATATCTATACCAAGTTCTTGCTTTACAGTTTCTAAAAACTGTTTTGAATTGCTTGCAGCTCTGATAGCTTCTGTCGCTGAAAACTCAACAGCCTTTACTTCAAAATCATCACATTTTTCTAAAATTTTTCTAAAGGTGTTTAAGGTATCTTGCATTGTTTGTTCTGTTAATGTACCAAAACTTTTATTATCGTGCCCTAGCTTATGACCAAATAATTCAAAGTATTTTGTTTTAGCTTTTCCATCAACCACTTCACAAATAGCTAACCTCGCACTACCTGAACCAATATCAACACCTGCATACATATTTTTTTTCATTCAAATCTCTCTTTTTTTATTTAACTTAACAAATTTAACAATTCTGTTTAATTTTTGCAAATATTTTCTCTTGACTTTTGAGTAGATGAGTGTAAACTAATATACAACCATTGATATATATTGTATTTTGTAGAATATATCAGTCCCTTTTAACGCTTGCTTTTTATAAAGATATAAAGGAGTCTCTTATGAATTCTATACTAGAAGTAATCGAACAAAATAGCTCTAATTTAAACGAATATATTAGCAAAAAGGATGATAGAAAGTATAAATTCTTACAAAACTGTACTAGAGAATTGCGAGAAATAATTCCTCATCTAGTTGCTAAAGCAAAGTTTAAATATAAAAAAACTCATGGTCATAAAAAAATAATAACATCT
>DMEM01000023.1:4255-8053 GCA_003450915.1 Alphaproteobacteria bacterium | reverse complement strand
GTAGTTTAATATTTCAAGAAAGTGAACCAACAGCAAAGAAAGTTTTAGTTTATGGAAAGGGTGACGGTGTTAATCAAATTAAAGCAACTGCTACAAGTATAGGTTTTGTGAAAGGAGAAGATAATGTTAAAACTATAAGAGATCCTACTATAATCTCTGAAAGTGAAGCTCAAATTAGGGCGGATGCTGAATTAGTCCAATTAGAACAAAACATAGAAACTTATGTAATTCCTATTGAGAATCCAAATAGAAACTACCAGTTAGGAGATTTATTAACAATTAATGCTAAAAGTTACGGTGTTGATAATAAAGAAGTTAGAATCGTTAGAGTAATTAGAGGAAGACAAGGAGATAATGAATTTTTAAGAATTGAGGTAACTAATTCAAATCATTCAAAGACTTTTAAAAACTCAACTCAACGAATTAATGAAACTGCTTTAATATCACAGAATAACGAAACTTACGAACAAGGGAGCGGAAATACTCAAAATCCACAAGGACAGATTAACGCAACTAATGTTGCTCCATTAAGAATACCTTTAGTAATTGATAATAATGTCGTAGATGAAGTGGGAAATATTAGAATTAATCAATTTAATTTAGATGTAGATGTTGACCCATTTAGAAAAAGTGCTGGGACAGCGACAGCTGTAAGCGATTTGCTTGTGGATGGAACTAGTGCTGATGAGCAACCTGATGTATTAAATACTTCTGGGACAACTCAACCAAATGTATCAGGAAATACTTCATCTGAAACGATAGTCCATAATTTTGGAGTAGATAATTTTAACGAAGGAATCAGCACCTCCTCCTGGGACCCAGTAGGCTCTATTACTATGAATGAGGATGTCGATTTAATTGTTTGTGCGATAAGAACTTATTCAGTTACTTCCGCAAGTGGTGCTGATTTGTGGTATAGGATTGAGATAGATGGTGTTTCTTATGCTGTAGGACAATTAAATTCAAATGCTCAAACAGGTAATGAATATGTATTTAATCAAACTATCCCATATCAATTATCTACTATTGGTAAAAATATTGGATTCTATTTAAGAAGTTTTAGTAACAGTATTTCTATTGATGGGGATGTGAGAGCTTATGGAGTATCTCCTAGCCATACTCACGGAGATGGGAGTTTAACAGCAAATAATCATTCTCACGATGACGGAAATTATACTGCTGCTAATCACGAACATAATGATGGGAGTTATAATATTCCAACTACTGAGGTTGAAAATATCACTATAGGGGATGATGTGAGTGACGCAAATAATGTAAACGCAACTGGTTTTACTTGGGAATTGAGAGAAGTAGTATCTGGAGTCTCAACAGTTAGAAATAGCGGTATTGAGACATTTACTGGAGGAAATACTTTCATTAATGGTATTGATATTAGTGATAGTGGAACTTATCCAAATACACAAGGACAATGGCAAATATGGATATATCCTAACTCTGTTGACGCAGATTTAGTGAAAGCAAAAGTTAATATAAAACATAATTTAGAGAATATATAATAGAAAATGGAAAAATTAAATTTAGTAAATGTAGAAGTATTAGAAGTAGGGCAACAATTAAGAGTTATTGTTGAGAGTGTTTATGGGATTGATAATTTAGGGTTAAGTCTAAAGAGAAAATATTTAGACCCAGCAACAGATAAACCACAATGGTTAGGAGAAACTAAAAAATTATTAGAAATGAAATATAATAAAGAAGTTTTAACTGCTGAATTATTTGATTTAGCTAATACAGTTAATACAATTACTGGAGATGTTAATAATAATTAAAAATGATTAAAATAATTATTTGTATATTGGTTCTTATTTTTTTTTGTGGGATAATTTTTTATAATCAATCAGATATTAACTATGTTTATACTTGTGCTAAGGCAATATGTATTCCTGAAAATGTTACATTAGTTTGTAATTCTACTATTGATGAAAAATTAGTAGTAGATTTATGTTAATTTAATTTAACTATTTCTTTTTTCACATTAAATTTATAAAAATCCTTTATTCTAAAATCATATATGGCAATTACAGAGATTCAGATTAAAAGAGGAGATTCTTTTTCACGACCAATTACTTTAAAAGATAGTGGCGGAGTGGGAATTGATATTACTGGATATAAATTTTATTTCACAGTTAAGAAATGTAACGACAATGTTAAGGATGATAGTTCAGCAGTAATACAAAAAGATATTACAGTGTTTAGTGATCCAACTAATGGGAAGTTTATGTTAGACTTAACACCAACTGAAACAGACATAGCACCAGCAGAGTATTACTATGACATCCAGTATAAAACTGCTAGTGGAGACATTAGGACAATCACAGAACAACCTTTATTTATTGTATTGGCTGATACTACACGGAGAGTAGACTAATGGCAGTTCCAGAAATTAATTTAACAATTAGTGAAGAACCAGACATTACTTTAACTATTGATGCTGGTATTAGTTCATTTACTGAATTAAATGATACTCCAATTAATTATACAGGACAAGCAGGTAAAACTTTACAAGTTAAAGGTACAGAGGATGGACTAGAATTTGTATTAGGTGGTGGAGGTGGTGAAATAAATACCGCTAGTAATATTGGAGTTGGTGGATTAGGTTTATTTAAACAAAAAGTAGGAGTAGATTTACAATTTAAAACTATTAATACTACTGACAATAAAATTTCTTTAACTGATGATTTAGTAAATAATGAATTAGATATTACATTAAATGAAGGTAATATAATTCACGATAATTTAAATGGAAGTGGGACGAATACTCACGCACAAATTGATTCACATATTGCTGATTTAACAACTAACCCTCACAATGTAGATAAAACAGATGTAGGATTAGGAAATGTTACAGATGATGCTCAATTAAAAGTATCTTCTAATTTATCAGATGTAGGAAACCAACAAACAGCATTAGATAATATTACAAATGTAGGTGCTGCAACTAACGAATATGTTTTAACGAAAGATACAGCGACAGGAAATGCTGTATTTAAAGAAGTCCCAGCGGGTGGAACAATCACGGCTAGTCAAGTTCAAAATGTACCTAGTGGAGATATTAGTGCTATTGATGTTCAAAGTGCATTAAATGAATTAGATTCTGAAAAGTTTAAGAAGAAATTAGGAGATAATATTAGTTCAACTGGTTTAATTAATCTAAGTGGAAGTATTGGAATTAATGTAGACCCAACTAAAGTTGATATTCCAGCAGGGACAGGGAAAATAGTAGATAATTCCGACCCAGACAATCCAGTATTAACTGAGGTTTCTTGGAATGCTTCAACTGAATCAATAACTAATATTGGAACTCAAATTAGAACAGTTTTCGCTAAAGATGTATCTGGTAACACTATTCAACTAGCAGATAGACCAGATGTAGACCAAAGTAGAACATTATTCACTATTGGAGCTGCGAATCATCAAAATATGAGTACAATAGATTTAGTTGTAACATTTACAAATAGTCCTATTACTAATGTTGCTTTATCTTTAGGAGATTTAAGTAAATCTTTAGGAATAATTCCAGTAAGAGGAAAAGAACCAATCCCAGCACCAAATGGAGCAAATTTGAAATTTAATATTAGTAGTGCTGAATTTTATACTAGTGGAGAGAATTGGATTAATGAAAAGAATAGTCCTAATATTATCAATTTCGCAGGTGTATCTCCAGCATCATTTTTCACAACTTGGAGAAATGGGTCCGGTGGATTTAACATTGAACCAGTTTTAGCAACAGATATTACTCCAGGGAGTTATGATGATGGGACTGGTGGTGTTTCTCTACCT
>DMEM01000023.1:0-4224 GCA_003450915.1 Alphaproteobacteria bacterium | reverse complement strand
CCTAATGGAGTGTTAGGTGCTTTAGAGTTTCAAAACATATTAATTTATTTTGCACCAGTATCAAATGTTGTAGTTTTATCATACGGACAAACAAAATATGATAGTATTATCGGAGCTAAGTTAGGAAGAGATGCCGAGAGACTTGAAAGTGATATTAACCCAACAATTACACAGGAAAACTTTGTAGGGTATATCACAGTTAGAGGAGATGCCACAGATTTAAGTGATGAAACACAGGCTAACTTTGGTTGTCAACAATCAGTAGATGAATTTTATGATAATATTACAGGATTGGGAGATGGGATTATTTATGACAAAGAGACAGAAGTAATTGAAACTGCTAATGGAGTAACTACAACTGTGAAACTTCAAAAAAATGGAGGGGGGAATGTTAAAATTCAATTAGATGGACAATCTTTTATGTTAAATGATGATGGTGTTGATAATGTTGTTTCATTAACTCACGGGACAGATACAATCCCAACTAGAAATTATGTTTACGCAGTAATTTCAGGGAATAAATCAATTCTTCAATCTTCAACAACTAAACCAACAGTAGCAGGTGTAGGATTATTCGCTAATGTTAAAACATATTTAGTTCAAAGTTCTACAACAGTTCAAAATGATGGTTTTTTATCATCTCAAGAAATTATGGATAAATTTGCGAGTCCAGACCAAAGCCACATTAGACATATCAATAATATACTTAGAGAAAATGCTCAATGGTTGAGCGGTGTAGACCAAACATTTACTGTCACAACACAACCAACTAAAGATGATTTATTTGTTTCTTTAACTAGCGGTATTGTGAGACAACTGCACGACCACACTTGGAGTGTATTTAATAATGGAAACGATATTTATGTTGCCAATGACCAAACAACACCATTTACAAAAATAAATAACTTAAATCAAATTTCAACAGATACAAATGGTATTTCTTTAGAAAATAATAATGATTATTATAATTTAGGTATTTGGGGTTCACAAGACGAAGACGGGACTGATAAAAAATTATTTGTAAATAAACCTCAAGGTAAATATGGGAATGCTATTGATGCTATTAATGATATTAATAACACATCAGTTAAATCATTCCCTGATACATTTAAAGGGACTGGATTCTTAATTGCTAGAATTGTTGTAAGACATCAAACAGCAAATGGTGGAACATTAACTATCGAACAAATTAATGGAGCAGATTTTGAAGACTTAAGAGTAACGACTGGGGGAGCTGGTGGAACATCAATAACTCAAACATCATTTAGTGATGCTGAATTTGAAGTTTTTAATTCAACAGACCCAACTAAAATTGTTAAAACTGATATTAGTGGAGTTTCAACTGGAGTTACTAGGACTTTAACAGTCCCAAACGCTGATGGGGAACTATTACTCACAGATGGAACAGGTTCAAGTCTAACGGCAGTTGATTCAATTACTGTAAATGGGAACAATTCAACATTTTTATTAGGTAGGGGAAATCATACTGGAACACAATTAGCAAATACGATAAGTGACTTTCAAACAACAGTAAGTGCTAACTCTGATGTTACGACTAATACTGCTAAAGTTAGTTTTACACATTCATTAAGTCAGACTTTAGAGGGTAATAATAACGACATCACAGAGATTAAGACTGCTATATTTAATGGAGAAGTAGTTGATACATTCGCTTCATCAAAAACAATAGATTTCGCAACAGGTAGTAAAAGAGTTATTACTTTGACTGGAAATTCAACGATTACATTTAGTGCTACTGGAGTTAGTACAAACATATTAAGAGTAGTTCAAGATGGAGTGGGAAGTCATGCTATAACTTTTGCCAATCTTAAAAGTGGATTATCAGCACCAACATTATTAACTGGAGCAAATGAAGAAACATATTTAATTGTATATTTTGATGGGACAAGTTATGTAGTTACATCACTGGAGGTAAATTAAAATGACATATATATTATTAAATCAAAACAAAGAATTAGTAAAGACTGGAACATTAAAGCAATTAATCCCTAAATGTTCTAATCCAACACTACTTTCAGAAGAAGAAATCAAAGCAAATAATGTTTATTATTTGAATACAACTCCTTTAAGTTTAAAACCTTGGGAGAGACAAGGAAAGGAATCATATAATTATAATATTGAAGAAGATAAAGTTTATATTCAATACGAAGTTAATGAAATTGGTTTAGATACATTTAAACAAAATAAATTAAATGAATTTAAACAAGTTCACAACCAAATTAAAACTGAGGGATTCACAAGTCCAACATTAGATATTAAGATTGATTGCGAAGATAGAAACTTAAATGATTTTTCTAATGCTTTAGTGATGTTGAATGAAAGTGGGGCAAATGGTTTGGCAATAGTAGATTATGAAGATAATGTACATAACTTATCTAAAGCAGATTACAAAGTTTTAGTTTTACAATTGGGAGATTATGTAACTAAATTATTATTTGATAAACAAAAGTTAAGAAACTTAGTAAATAATTGTACTACTTATGAAGAAGTAGATGTTATTGTGTGGAGGACTCCAATTTATGGCGAAGATGAGTTAGAAGTAATTGACTGGGTTTATAATGAAGAGGTTTTGTAAATGGTTTGTGATATAACTACTGGGTTAGTGGCTAACTGGAAGTTCACTAATAATTATAATGATAGTAGTGGAAATGGATATACATTAACAAATTCAGGAACTACTTTCACAACGGATAAAAATAGTGTATCTAATCAAGCAATAGTATTCGATGGGAATGATAAAATGACTTTATCACACAATACTGATTTTACGACTGATACATTTAGTTACTTTGGGTGGATTTTTGTCCCCTCATTAGTTTCAACGAATCAATTTATACTTAATAAAGAAACATCGGGAAATCAAAACCACGATTTAGGTTTTAGAATTGATAGTGATAACAATTGGAATTTTTCTATCCAAAATGGCTCACAACAATTAAATATATTAGCATCTGCTACGACTGGGTGGCATAGTTTTTGTTTTACTTCTAACGGAGTTTCCGACCACAAGGCGTATATAGATGGAGTCCAATTATCAGGAAGTAGTATAGTTTGGACATTAAATGGAAATACTAGACAGTTAGAATTTGGTTCAATTTTAGGAGGTGCTTTCATTGATAATGGACATAAACTAGATGAGATTAGGTGGTATAATGTGGTTTTAGAACAAGATAGTATAGATGTACTTCATAGCGGATATGATGTCCCAAGTTGTGTAATTTCAACAAATAAACCAAGTTTATTATTAGCAAGTGACATTTGATAATTCACTCCTTTTTTATAAAATAACACATAACATTTAAATAAAATTAACTTATGAGTAGTTTATGGAAACTAGTATTGGAAACGCTCCGTGGCAGTATAAATATACTAAATATATATCTAAACACTTCCCAGAGATTGAAAAGATAGCACAAATTCATGACCATTTATTTGCAATATTTCAAAAATGGAAATTATCAATATTCAATAAAATCTATTTTAAATTTATGTTTGATTTAATTTTTATCATAGGTGGTTTAATTATGATGTTAGTTTATACTTTTCACGATATATTTTGTAAGAAATTAGGATTATTACTATTTCCGTTTTATTGGGCATATAGATTATTAGGAATTATTATACTAACTCAATTATATATTATTTTATTTGTGACAACATTTATCCCTCCATTATGGGATAAGGGGAATAAATAAAAATGGAACATCAAAGTCGAATGAATTATATTTGTCGGATTTGTGGTGAGCGAGTGTTAAAGTTTGGTAACAGAAACACATTAATTAATTATAAGTGTACAGGTAAATGTAAAAACATTATGCGAGATGATGTTAAATGTAGGAAAAAAGAATGAATTATGAACAAAGAATCCAAGAATTAGAGAATAAGATTAAACTTCTACAATATAAAAACAAATATTGGAAAGGTAAATGTTTATCTACTAAAAAACAATTTAGAGAGTTTAGAGAGTTCCACGATGTAATGGATGAATTTGTTACTCAAGGATTATCTAAATCTGATAAAGATTACTCTGCTCTAATCAATGCTAAGGTTGCAATGATGAATAAACTAACAGACCTAAAAATTAAGCAGAAAAGTAAGAATGTGATAGTTAAGTTGTACAAGTTCATAAAAGAATGGATACTCGCTCCAAAAAGTCTTAAACACCAACTCTTAAGATTAGGATTAGTTGTAGGAATTAAAGCA
>DMEM01000025.1 GCA_003450915.1 Alphaproteobacteria bacterium | reverse complement strand
TACCTAATAGTAAAACCACTAGAATAATAGTCATCTTATGTGTTATTTTTATATTTTTTAAGAACATATCTGTACCTCTTTTTTTATTTTTATTAGTAATACAACTTGAAAATTATATAAATAGATGGTTTTTTTAGATTATATTACTATAATTATTGCAAGCTCTCAACTACGTTAGTTCAACTTCACAATCAGATATATCAAAAAGATTATACTGAAAATTTAAATCTAGCAATAAAAAATAATATATTCCCATAAAAAAAATAGCCTACAAGGCTATTTTTTTGATTAATATCAAAGGCACAAACTAATTATTCAGTTTTATCATCTGATTTTTCTTTTGATTCGCTAATTGTAAAGTTACACTCAGGACATTTATGAACTAAACCATCTTTTTTAGTTTCTTTTTTCGTTGTAATTTTCCAATTACATTTAGGGCAAGGCTCTTCAACTGGCATATCCCACAAAGCGTATTTACATTTAGGCCAGCCACTACATGCATAGAAAATTTTACCTTTACGAGATTTTTTCTCTACGATATCATTTTCATTACACTTAGGACATTTAACACCTGTTGACTTTGGAGCTTCACGAACAATTGGATTGCCGTTTTCGTCTTTTTGCTCTTCACCTTCCATTGGTTGAGTAAATTTACATGCTGGGAATCCTGAACATGCTTTAAACTTACCATACTTACCATTTCTGATAACAAGTTCATTTGTATTACACTGAGGGCAAGTTTCGCCTGTTGCTTCAACTTCAGATTTAGCTCTTTCAGCATTTACAATTTTATCATCAACAGTTTCTTTAAATGGAGACCAAAATGATGTTAAGAATGCTATCCAATCTTCTTTACCGTTTGAAATCTCATCCAAGTCATCTTCCATACCAGCTGTAAAGCCGTAATCGATATATTTAGGGAAATGCTCTACTAAAAAGTCAGATACAACGCCACCAACGTCTTCTAAATGGAAACGTTTTTTCTCTAATTTAACATAACCTCTATCTTGAATTGTTGTAACAATAGTAGCAAATGTTGAAGGACGACCAATACCTTTTTCTTCTAAAATTTTAACAAGAGTTGCCTCTGTATATCTTGGAGGAGGTTGAGTGAAGTGTTGCTCGGGCTTAATTTCTTTAGCATCCAGTTTTTCACCTTCATTTACTTTTGGCATAATATCATCATCAAAACCATCAGATTTTCCATCATCAGTACCTTCACGGTATGCTTTTAAGAAACCGTCGAATGCAACTACAGAACCTGTAGCTCTGAATACATGCTTATCATCAGCTGATGCAATATCAACACCTGTTTGATCAAGTAATGCGTTTTCCATTTGACATGCTAATGAACGTTTCCAAATTAAATCATAAAGCTTAGCTTCATCAATAGAAGCATTTTTTAATGATCCTGGGATATTATTTGGGTTCGTAGGACGAACAGCTTCATGAGCCTCTTGAGCATTTTTAGATTTACTTGCGTAGTTAATTGGAGACTTTGGAAGATATTCATCTCCATATTTATTTAAAATAGTTGCTCTAACATCATTAATAAACTCGCTAGAAAGTGCTACAGAGTCTGTTCTCATATATGTAATGTAACCATTTTCATATAGTTTTTGAGCAGCCATCATAGCTTTTTTAGAACCAAATCCTAGTTTTCTTGAAGCTTCTTGTTGTAATGTTGATGTAATGAACGGTGCTGTTGGACGACGCTTAGTTTGCTTTTTCTCTACAGACTTAACTGTCCATTCTTGAGTGTTTAAAACGTCTAAAACGTCATTTGCTTTTTCTTCATTATTAATAGCAAACTTATCTAGCTTATCTCCATTATAATGAGTAAGCTTAGATTTTAAATCTCTGTTTTCAGGAGTATTAAAGATACCATGTACTGACCAGTACTCTTCTGGTTTAAAGTCTTTAATTTCTTTTTCTCTTTCAGAAACTAATCTTAAAGCAACTGATTGAACACGACCTGCTGATAGGCCTTTTCTAACTTTTCTCCATAAAACAGGAGATAGGTTAAAACCAACAAGATAATCTAATGCACGACGAGCTTGCTGTGCATTAACCATATCCATATTTAGCTCACCAGGGTTTGCAATTGAATCTTGTACGGCTTTTTTTGTAATTTCGTTAAAAGTAATACGCTTAATTTTAAGAGTACCCTCTTTAATTTTTTTAGCTAAATCTCTTTTACGTTTCACTTCTTCTAAAACGTGCCAGGCAATTGCTTCACCTTCTCTATCCAAATCGGCTGCTAGATACAATGTCTCTGCATCTTTTAAAGCTACTAATATTGCATCAATGTGTTTTTTCTTACCTGCTGCAACTTTATAATTCATTTTAAAGTTATTTTCTGTATCTACAGAACCATTCTTACTCGGTAGGTCACAAATATGACCAAAAGATGCTAAAATTTTATAGTCTTTGCCTAAAAAGCTTTCCAGTTTTTTTGTTTTAGCTGGTGACTCTACTACTACAACATGTTTCATTAAATAGTATGTTTCCTATATAATTAATATAATTTTTATCAATTTAATTTTTTGAATTCTCCTTTTAATGTATTATACAAATTAGTAATAGGCAAGAAAAATTTTGCATTAAAGATAAA
>DMEM01000087.1:3364-3636 GCA_003450915.1 Alphaproteobacteria bacterium | reverse complement strand
TAGATTTAGAAGACAATAAAGTCCTTATTTATTCTCCAGAACATCCAAAAGGTTTAGTTTTAAACATTGAAGATCTAAAAAAAGATATAACATCTACATTTTTATTTATTAGAAAAATGCATTCTCAACATGAAAAAAATAACCTTTCATGGTTTTGGGGAACTCTGCAACGCTTTAAACCATTATGGTTACAAGTAGCGATTGCATCATTATTAATCAACTGTTTTGCTTTAGCAGCACCATTATTTACCATGAATGTTTATGATAGAGTT
>DMEM01000087.1:2390-3321 GCA_003450915.1 Alphaproteobacteria bacterium | reverse complement strand
ATGATAGAGTTATTCCTAATAGAGCCGAAGAAACTCTATGGGTTCTATTTTCTGGAATTTTAATTGTTTATATCTTTGATTTCATTTTAAAAAACCTTCGTTCATATTTTATTGATGTTGCAGGTCGTGGTGCTGATGTTTTAATTTCTTCAAAACTATTCCAACAATTTCAAAATATAAAACTAGCTAGTAAAAACAATTCAGCAGGTGCCATGGCTCATCAAATGAAAGAATTTGAAAGCCTAAGAGACTTCTTAACTTCTGCGTCTATTTCTGCATTAGTTGACTTACCATTTATTTTCTTATTTATTTTAGTATTAGGATTAATTGGCGGTAAAATTGCTTTTATTGTTTTAGCAGTTCTTCCTATTTCACTATTTGTTGCATTCTTATTACAAAGAAAAATTGAGCAAACTACAGATCAATCATGGCAAGACTTAAGCCAAAAGAACTCTCACTTAATTGAAACTTTACAAGGTATTGAAACTGTAAAATCATTAAATATTGAAAGCTCTCGTCAATCTGTTTGGGAAAGTTACATTGGTGCCACATCTTTAATTGGCATGAAAGCTCGTTATTACATGAATATGGCAAATTCATTTAGTAGTTTTATGCAGCAAATGACAACTATTCTAGTAATTGCCACTGGTGTTTACATTGTTATTGATGGCCACTTAAGCATGGGTGGATTAATTGCATGTTCTATGATTGCAGGGCGAATCATTGCACCTGTTTCAACAATGGTTGCTTTATCGATGCGTTATAGCTATGCAAAACATGCATATTTAGAGTTAAATGAACTAATGGCTCAAAAAGTTGATATTCCAGAACGTAAAAAATTCTTAAAAAGAAATAACATTTCTGGAGATATCATTTGTTCAAATCTTGAATTTAAATACCCTACTGCTGAACAGCCTACTATTAGCGGTTT
>DMEM01000087.1:0-2321 GCA_003450915.1 Alphaproteobacteria bacterium | reverse complement strand
AAATTTTGAAGTAAAGGCTGGTGAAAAAGTAGCCATTATCGGACGAAGCGGCTCTGGTAAATCTACATTTGTTAGACTTTTAAATAATCTATTTTCATTAAACAAAGGTCAAATTTTAGTCCAAGGAACAGATATTAACCAAATCAACCCGCATGAACTACGCCAACAAATTTTACTAGTTCCACAAACACCTCATTTATTCTACGGAACTTTAAGAGAAAACTTAAAAATAGTAAATCCATTTGCAACAGAGCAAGATTTAATCCAAGCATGTGATCTAGTAGAATTAACAAGTTTAATTAAGCAACACCCTCAAGGTTTAGATATGCACCTTGGTGAAGGAGGGGATGGTTTATCTGGAGGTCAAAAACAAGCTGTTTGTTTAGCCAGAGCTCTATTAAAAAAACCTAAGATTCTAATTTTAGATGAGCCTACTTCAAATATGGATTCAGTAATGGAAGAAAGATTTTGTAACTCTTTAAATAATATTTTAACAAAAACAAACTTAGGGCTAATTCTTATTACTCATAAACATTCATTATTAAAACTAGTTGATAGAGTTGCTATTATGGAAAAAGGTAAAATCGTTTTAGATAAACCAAAAGAAGAAGCTTTAAAAGTACTATCTGGCGACTCGGTAACAATTAATGCACAGAACAAGGACATAAACTAATGAAAAAATTCTTTTTTGATAAATCATGGTCAGACGGAGACTTTATTGATGATGTTTCTGATGTCATGACTCGTGGTGCAAACCCTACTGCTAATCGCTTATTCGCAGCTATTGTTGCTTTCTTTGTTATTTTTCTTATTTGGGCTAACTTTGCAAAGCTAGATGAAGTTGTTCATGCCGAAGGTAAAATTGTACCATCACAGTCAATTCAAAAAATTCAAAACCTTGAAGGAGGTATTGTTTCAGATATACTAGTTTCAGAAGGTGACTTTGTTGAACAAGGTGAAATTTTAGTTAAAATTGACGATACCGGTGCCCTATCTTCATTTGAAGAGCAGCAAGCAAAAGTAAATGCTCTTGAAGCATCTATTGCCAGACTAGTAGCAGAAGAAAAAAATGCTAAAAAGATTGCATTTTCAAAAAACTTTATTAAAAACAACTCTGGAATTGTAAAAGCAGAAAGAGCACTATTTGAATCTCGCCAATCTGAAAAAAATGCAGGATTAAGAGTAATTCAACAACAATTACAACAAAAACTACAAGCTTATGGAGAAACAAAAGCAACGCTAACTCAAAAAGAACAAAGTTTTAAAATTGCAAAAGAAGAATTAGACTTAACTGAACCATTATTACAAGATGGTATTGTTTCAAAAGTTGACTTTTTACGTCTAAAACGTCAAGTATCAGAATTAGATGGAGAAATCAACAGAGCCCTAGCTGCAAAACGAGGAGCTCAAGCTGCAATCAATGAAGTACGACAAAGAATTAAAGAGTTTGAACAAGCTGTAAAAACAAAAATTCTAGAAGAAAAAGGTGAAAAAGAAGAATTATATGCAAGAATCAAAGCATTAATCACTGCTTCAGAAGACACAGTGCGTCGTACAGAAGTTCGTTCACCTGTTGCAGGTACCATTAAAACTATGTTATTTAATACTATAGGCGGAGTTATTCAGCCAGCTCAAGATATTGCAGAGATTGTTCCTCTAGAGGATACTCTGCTAGTAGAAGCAAAAGTTTATCCTAGAGATATCGCTTTTATTCGTCCTGAGCAAAAAGCTGTTGTAAAATTCTCTGCTTACGACTATTCTATATATGGAGGCCTTGATGCAACGTTAGAGCAAATCAGTGCTGATAGTGTATATGATGAACGAAACCAAGTTAGTTACTATAAAATAAAAGTAAGAACAAATCGTAACTATATTGGACAACGTCACGAAAACCTAACAATAATTCCAGGAATGACTGCAACTGTTGACCTTCTAACTGGTAAAAAAACTGTAATGCAATACTTATTAAAACCAGTTCTAAAAGCTAAACAACGTGCCTTAACAGAAAGATAAAAAAAGATAAACTATGTATGTTTAAATCAAAAATAAAAAAAATAATAATTACTCTGCTGATTTTTACACCTCTGGCAAATATTTCACTTGCTGAAGATAACCCTTCTTTGTTTGAAACCGTAGAATTTAAATCTAGTAATTTTAACTCTGTACCCAAATGGGTTAAAATATTGGATAGAATGCTACTAGAGAATAATAACTTTCAATCTTGCGAAAACGATTTAATAAATTGCAATAATGAATTCTTAAAACAATGGCTATTTTTCTTAAAGCAATCTAAAGACATTGAGTCAAAAGAAGATCTATTA
>DMEM01000124.1 GCA_003450915.1 Alphaproteobacteria bacterium | reverse complement strand
CCCGAATGGATGGTTTTTTTATTATAACTGTCGTTATCATGCTGCTTCTTCAGCCTTATAGTAAGTACAGTATTGCTTTAATACCATATCTACTGTTAGATTATTTTTAGATAATAAATTTTCTTTTTCTAACAAAGATTTTCTGCAACTTCTTTCTTTTCGTCGATACATTAACTCAATAGAAAACTCTCCTGTAAGTCGGTATGTATTAGCAATAATACTTAGTATAATACCAGATGCATAACCCCAATACTCATACATATCTATACAGTTAACAGAATTACCAAAGGCTAGACCATGAAAAATATCTTTATTTTTAGAGCTCTTTTCTAATATTTTATTATTAACTTCAACAAACTTTTTAAGATTGTAAACTCCCCTCTCTTTTAAATGCTCAATAGTATAACGATCAGAAGTAATCTCAGTAATTGCAATTTTTGAGTAATCAACCTTAGGTTTTTCTTCTATAACTGCAACACCAGAAAAAAGCTCTGATAATTCCAACTCTTTATCTTCACAGATAATTTTACCACTACCTGTAAGTTTGCAATCAACACCATAAACCGTAATAGTCATAACTTCTTGAACATTCAATTCAAATTTCATTAAGATTAACCCCTTTAATAATTAAAGATATAAAAAAACAAAAAAACAGCCTCTTAGACTGTTTTTCATAAAACTTTTATTTTTTAGCTACAACAGATCTAAAATAGACTATTTTTATTTAGATTTTGATTTTTAAGATATTGAAGCATACTTATTGCTACGTGAGATATCTTAAAAAAGTAAAAGATATTAAAAAGAGCTATTTTTAGCGCCTTGGTTCGATGTAAACAGCTGTCCCTTGAGCTGCTACTACTAGCATGTTTTTATCTTTACCTGAAACTTCGCCGTAGTCTAAATCCATGCCGATAACTGCGTTACAGCCGGCTTTTTTAGCTTGCTCTTCTACTTCTTTTAAAATAAGCATTCTTGCTTCTTGTAATGCTGTTTGGAATGCGCCTGATCTACCACCAACAACGTCTCTTACTTTTGCAAAATAATCTCTAAATAAGTTAGTACCCATAACAGCTTCTGAAGCTACTAATGGTCCGTACTTCTTAATCACATAACCTTCAACATACGGTGTAGTTGTTAATAACATCTGCATATTTCCTTTTTTTATTTATTTCCTACTTCTACAATGATATAATAGTTGACATAAATTGTAAAACAAAAAATAACAAAACTCAATTAAAAGTAAGGTATGCCAGTAAATATGACTAACCATTTTGAGCATTTAAACATGATGCTAGCTAATAACTTTGATCTAACAATTTTAACAACTGTTTTTATTACTGCTCTTGTAGCAGCTTTTTCACACTGCATTTTCATGTGCGGTGCTTTTGTTAATATGCTGGTTATAAAAAACTTAGAAAGCCAAGAAAGTAACGACTTACTAACCAAAATAAAAGCTGGTGGCTTAGTACCTTACCACATTGGTAGATCTATTACATATACCTTCATCGCCATCGTATTATTCTACTTTACAAGCTTTGGAAAACGCCTAATTGACATCCCTGCCGGCTATTTTATGATTTTAGCCGGAGTTTTAATGTTCTATTTTGCAATCACTGGACATCTAAAAATCAACTTTTTAGCTAAAATAACTAATAAAATTATTCAAAAACCTTTAAGCTTTGCAAAAAAAACAAATAGTCAGTTTTTATTAGGTCTAGTTCTTGGATTTTTACCTTGCGGGTTAGTATATAGCTTTATCGCCCTGTCACTAAGCGTTAGCGAACTTTATCAAGTAGTCTTGATCATGATCAGTTTTGGCATTGCTACAACAGTACCCTTAGTTTTATACGGCATTTTTGGTCAAGGGCTAATAAATAGATTGCAAAAGAGGGTAAAACATATTAAATTTATCGTACTAGCCAGCTCAGGTATTTGGCTAATTTACATTGGATTTAACATGCTAATGATGATGAACATGCATCACCATTAATAATAAAAAACAAAAAAAATAGGATATAAAAGAGATGAACTCAACAACTCCAGCATATAACAATGACATTGTAAAGATGTTTACAGTTGCTGCTATTTTTTGGGGTCTTGTTGGCTTTTTAGTAGGTTTAGTGCTTGCTTTACAGTTAACATTTCCAGAACTTAACCTAGGGCTTGAATTTACAACATTCGGACGTTTAAGACCAATCCATACATCTGCAGTTATTTTTGCATTTGGTGGCTGTGTACTATTAGGCACCTCATTTCATGTTGTCCAAAGAACATGTAAAGCTGTATTATTTGGAGGTAAAGGCTTAGCTAACTTTGTATTCTGGGGTTATCAAGTATTTATTCTACTAGCTGCAAGTGGTTATGTTTTAGGCATAACACAAGGTAGAGAGTACGCAGAACCAGAATGGTTTGTAGACCTTTGGCTAACTGTTGTTTGGGTTGCTTACCTTGTTATTTTTGTTGGAACACTTATTAAAAGAAACCAACCACATATTTATGTTGCAAACTGGTTCTATTTAGCATTTATCGTTACTATTGCGATGCTACATATTGTTAATAACTTAGCAATTCCAGTAAGTTTTGTTGGTGCGAAAAGCTATTCTGCATTTTCCGGAGTTCAAGATGCTCTAGTTCAGTGGTGGTATGGACATAATGCTGTTGGTTTCTTCTTAACAGCAGGCTTCTTAGCTATTATGTACTATTTTATTCCTAAACAAGCTAACAGACCTGTATATTCATATAGAATTTCAGTAATTCACTTCTGGTCAATTGTATTCTTATACATTTGGGCTGGGCCTCACCATCTTCACTATACTGCCCTACCTGACTGGGCTCAAACATTAGGTATGACATTTTCTCTTATTTTATGGATGCCTTCATGGGGTGGTATGATTAACGGTATTATGACACTATCTGGAGCTTGGGATAAATTAAGAACAGACCCTGTATTAAGATTTATGATTGTTTCTGTATCATTTTACGGAATGTCTACATTTGAAGGACCGTTAATGTCTATTAAAACAGTTAATGCATTAAGCCATTATACTGACTGGACTGTTGGACACGTTCATTCAGGAGCTTTAGGCTGGGTGGCATTCATTAGCTTTGGTGCTTTATACTATCTTGTTCCAAACCTATGGGAGCGTTCAAGACTTTATTCTATTAAGTTAGTAAGCTATCACTTCTGGATTTCAACAATTGGTATTGTACTATATATCTGTTCAATGTGGATGGCTGGAATTTTACAAGGATTAATGTGGAGAGCTTATAATGAATATGGTGTTCTACAGTACTCATTTATCGAAACAGTTTCAGAACTACACATTTACTATGCAATTAGAGCATTCGGTGGATTCTTATTTGTAGTTGGTGCATTTATTATGGCTTACAACTTAGCTAAAACTATTAAAGGCGAGCTACGTGATGAAGTAAACGAACTTGATATGGATGAAAAAGCTAAACTTGAAGATGCTAAACAAGCTCAAGCAGCATAAGGAGAACTAAATTATGTTTAATAAATTACACAAAAAAGCTGAAAAGAATTCTATTCTGCTGCTAGTATTTGTACTAATAACTATCTCTATTGGTGGTTTGGTTGAAATCGTACCATTATTCTTTATCAATAATACAATTGAAAAAGTTGATGGTATGCGTCCATATACTCCATTAGAGCAAATGGGTAGAAATATTTATATTAGAGAAGGCTGTTATGGCTGTCACTCACAAATGATTCGTCCGTTTAGAGATGAAACTGAGCGTTATGGCCATTATTCTCTAGCGGCTGAAAGCATGTATGACCATCCGTTCCAGTGGGGTTCAAAACGTACAGGACCTGACTTAGCTAGAGTTGGAGGTCGATATTCTAATGAATGGCACCTAGAGCACCTAATTAACCCAAGAACATATGTTCCTGAATCAATTATGCCTGCTTATCCATTCTTAGCTAAAAAAGAACTTAAGGCTGATGATATCGAAGAACACTTAAAAGCATTAAGAATGGTTGGTGTTCCATATACTGATGAACAAATCGCTAATGCTAAGCAAGACCTACTAGCTCAAACAATGCCTGATTCAGCAGAAGCAGAATTCTTAATCAAGCGTTATGGCAATAAAGTTCCGGTAGCAAACTTTGATAATAATGAAGAAAAGCTTACAGAAATGGATGCTTTAATCGCTTATTTACAAATGCTTGGTACATTAGTTGACTTCCAAACATACAAACCAATGCCAAGATAAGGAGAATACTTATGAGTTTTGATGAAATTAGAGGCATTTGCGGCACTATTGGAATGATTATTTTTATCGCTACATTTTTAGTTGGCTGCTTTTGGGCTTTAAACCCTAAAAATAAAGAAAAGATGATTGAAAATGGAAATATTCCATTTAACGAGGAGTAATAGTAATGGTTAAGAAGAAACAAGATAACAAACAGCCAGAAACTATGGGCCATGAATGGGATGGTATTAAAGAATACAACAACCCTATTCCATTATGGTGGAAAACAACATTTATCGCTTGCATAGTTTATTCTGTTGGCTATATGATTTACTATCCATCTATTCCATTTGCTGGTAAAGACGGGTTTTTTGCAGGTATTGCCGGTTGGAGCCAATTTAAAGAGCTTAAAGATGAAATAGCTACAGGTAAAGAACAAACTAAGAACCTTGATGAGAAAATCAGCAAGTTAACAATTGAGCAAATAGAAACCGACCCTGAACTTAAAGAATATGCTATTGCTACAGGTAAGTCTCGCTTTGCAGTTAACTGTTCACAATGTCACGGTTTAGGTGCTAATGGTAACAAAGGTGTTGCTAACCTACTTGATGATGAGTGGATTTGGGGTTCAGATATACAAAACATCAAATACACCATTACAAATGGTGTGCGTGATTATACAAACGATGATACTCGTTCAGGCGAAATGGCTGCATATGGTTTAGATGAGATCTTAGATAAGAAAGAAATCAAAGACGTTGTACGTTATGTACAGGTTCTAGCATATAATGCGTCAGAAAATGCCAGTTCAGACCGTGGTAAGGTTATTTATGAAGAAAACTGTGCTGTTTGTCATGCTGATGCTGGTGAAGGCAATCAAGAGCTTGGAGCTCCAGCATTAAACAACCAAGTTTGGTTATACGGTGGTGATAGAAAGACTCTAATTGAAACTATCACAGAAGGTCGTTCAGCTAAAATGACATCATTTAAAGAGCTACTTACCGAAGACGATATCAAACGCCTAGTAGTTTACGTCCGCTCACTATCTGATATTGAAGAAACTTCTACAAACTAAGCTATAAAAACATTTAACTATACAAAATAACCACCTGATTTTCGGGTGGTTATTTTTTACCGAGATCGTCATCCTGAACTTGTTTCAGGATCTCAATTTTGCCCTTTTCGGGCAATGTCTTCGACGACACTTGCCAGTGGGGCCAAACGTGTGACGTTTGATCCAGGCTTTAAGACATTCTTTTTAAAACCAAATTTATTAAATTTAAACACCTAAAGAATAAATACCTTTTTGTTTCTTCATTTTCTATAACTTTTTGCCCATCTTCTGAATGTCTAATCTTATAAGAATTCCCAATATCGGTTAAACATCTTAACTCTAAATTAAAAATATAATCCTGCAACGGAGCCTTTTCTTTATTATTTTTATCAGTTAACTCATCTGAAAGTACTCTTACTATACTATTAACAGATTTCTTTTTATCTTTATCATATAAAGATTTAACCCTTTCCAATGCATCCCATATTTTCTCATTAGCTAGCTGGAGATTCCCTTGTATAAATAATTCTCTGGCCGCTTCAATATCTGAATTTAATACACCATCAGACGTCTCTACATCTTCATTGAACAAAAGATCCGTATTAATATTTAAATCGAATACATCGGATAAATCGGGTAATTCATCAGCATTAAGAGAAGACTCTATAAAATCTTTAAAATTACTCTTTGCTACACCAATATCCTTACCTGATTTTATAAAATACTTTCTTTTGAATAAGTTTTGAATAACTCTATATAAATCATCAATATCCAAGCTTTCTAGGATCTTTGCAACCCAAAACTTTTTAGTATCTCCATTATATTTATAACCAGGAAAACCGGAATCTTCAAAAAACTTAGTAATATTCATAGATGATTTAGGAGGGAAGCAATCATTATCTCCTACAATCATTTCACCTAAAGAAATAAAAAAGTCTATATTGTTATTTTTTGAACGAATTAAATTCTTTTTTATTATTTCATTTTTT
>DMEM01000083.1 GCA_003450915.1 Alphaproteobacteria bacterium | reverse complement strand
CAAACTACCAGCAGCTATAACAGCATTTTCTCCAATAATACATGGCCCAAGAACAGTCACTCCTGAGCCCAGCCAAGCTCCTTGTTTTATATATATATCATTACCTTCGTTAGGTACTGCCTTTAGCCGCTCTTTTCCCAATTTTGTATAATCATGGGATCCCGTAAGCAACATACACCTATGCCCAAAAAAACAATCCTTTTCAATCGTTATATGACCCGACCTTGTATTACACAGTAGGTCATTAACTGACATTGTTATTTTTTCTAGGTGTAGCCTTCTTCTATCACCCCACACCTTCATCTCTCTCATGTTATTTTCTGTAATATAAGGTGAAAGTAACTTTGCAAGTATGGCCAAGTCTTCTTCTGTTGCAGTTCTCAACAAAGAAAGGAAGTTAGTCTCTTTATTCAAAATACCTCCGGAATGAATAATTTTAAGATTGTTTAGAGTGTTCAATCAATAATAAATCAAGGATCATACTTTCATATGATTCAAATTTCTTCTTATCTGATTCATGCACATCAGAAATAGAACATTCTGATTTAAAGGGGGAATTATAAAAGCCTACTGAATTATTATTATCAAAGTTTATCTCATAAGCATGCGTAAGCCACTGAAGATCATGAAAATGATTTTCATAAATTAAATTACTAACGCCACACTTTGAATAAGGCTTTGTAAGCCAATCAGCTTTTATATTATGAATCGTAAAAAGATGCTTCTTAAAAATGCCAGCAGAATTAGAGTAGACATTCTTTTGTGTTTTTTCTAATAGTAACATCTGCCCGACTGATAAAGATTCATTCGTACGCTTAGGCACGATTAAACCTTCATTGTCTAAATCTAAAAAGTTAGAAACAACCTGGAGCGAGTCAACGCCTTTTTTGTGCTCGAAAACATTAACTTTACAAAAATCACTCCATGTCTCTATTACACTTCTAAAGGAATAGTGATAAAATGTAGGTGATTCTATGCTGTGCTCTTCTTTAATAATTTTCTGTTGCGATGACATATATTGTTCTACTGGATTCCTGAAAAATAAAATCACTTCAAGATCAATACTACCAACATGTTGTTCAAACCATTCAAGTATACTTTCAACTGATTTTTTATCATCGATAAAAAGATACTCACTCGAAAATATATATGTATTTAACCCACGATTAAAATCATTAGCAATTTTTACTAAATTTTCAGTTACATAAGCCTGAAGATCATTCAGTTCAACGTCTTTATATTGTCTTGGCCAAAATTTTTCATCTTGTTGGGAAGTAAAATTAAATCCATGATGACATAACTGATCATCTGGATAACACACTCCTTTATCCTCAAGTGATTTTCTATTCTTACTTAATCCACCTTGTACGGAAGTAGCTCCTGCGTTATTAGATTCTACATGTGAATATATTTTCACTGAAAAACTTCCTATTGAAATAATTTCTTAATATTTTCTTTATCTTTCCCTAGAGAGCTCTTCAACTTTTCTTCTAGTTCTTCATTTTCTTTCTGCAACTCAGCTACTTTCTCTTTCGAAAGGTGGAGTTTAGCTTTGAGCTCTTTAACTTCATTAGATGAAGCCAGTTTAAGTCTATCACATCCAGAAGTTATTACGACAGCAGCTAATATCGTCATTGAAAAAATCACTTTCTTCATTCTACTTTATCTTTCCTCATTAAACCGACTACAATATAAAAAGTCTTGAAATATAACTCCCTTATCTTTCTTAGTAACTTACTTACATATGGTGAGACCTTTACAGCAACACCGTAAAATCATTTTTGAAGAAGAAAAAATGACAATGAAAACACAAAAAACTTAAAGGAGTTAAGAATAAAGATAACAATATAAAAGCCATAAAAGTTATTGGCCACCCCAAAGATTTCAATAAACATTTTGGCAATGGCCACTTTAACCAGATCCATCAATATATAAGCATTCACAAAGATTCGCGTATACTCATTAAAAGCATTTTTATTGATGGATACTTCCAGTGTTTTTTCAGTAAAATTATCAAAGCTCACATCACTGGTCTTGAAATTAAAAGTATCATAAGCACCAAAAGAAAAGGAAAGAATGATGTTAAGAATAACCGCCGCATAGAAGATGCTCACAAGCTTTTTGCTATGTGATGACACATCTTCGTTCAGGTTTTTATCCAGATCGGCTGTACCGGGATTGCCATTTATAACCCCATATAGTGCTAAACTGGCAATCATTATTACTAAAAAAAGGTATGTAGCCCTGTTGCAAGACCATGCCCTTTACCAACACAACTAAAATAGTGCTCAAGAATAAAGAAGATAATAAAGAAGATAATAAAGAAACCATGATCACACCCAGGCTTCTTTCATTGCTCAAAAATTTATACAGCCGGCTATCTTTTTGTGTGCCGCAACGGAACGCTTTTCTGTTACCTGTGTGAATTTTCCTTATGGAAATAAACAGAAAAAATGCAGTTACAACAACAAAAACTACTGTCACAAGGTCACTTACTCCATAAAATGCT
>DMEM01000074.1 GCA_003450915.1 Alphaproteobacteria bacterium | reverse complement strand
TTATTAATTTTATATATTATTTTTCTATTAAGAAAAGAACCTAATAAATAGGTTCTTCTTTTTTATGGTTAGTCTAGTGGATAATTGCTTATAATTACCTCTTTTGCTTTCTTGTTGCCATTCTTAGCAACGGTATAAAGTAATTCTACTTCTTTAATGTAATAGCCTTTAAATATCTCTCGAACGGGTGGAAGGTCATTTAAGCTTAATATGAACTTACCTTGAATACTGTCTAGAGTTGATCTAATACGTTCAAAGTCTTCTCGTCTGAATAATTCTTTGCCATAATCATTTTCGCAGCCATAGTACGGTGGATCTAAATAGAATAGAGTATCTTTAGAGTCATATTTCTTTATAAAGTCTTCAAAGTCTAGATTTTCCATTGCAACAGACCTTAGTCTATTAACTGTATGTGCTAGATCTTTTTTGTATTTATTAATGTTAAATCTATCAGGTCTAGTTTTATCAACTCCGTATGTACTAGCCATAGCGCCAAAGCTTGCTCTTAATAAGTAGTAAAAACGAGCAGCTCTTTCAATATCTGTTAAATGAGTAGGGTTTAGATCTTTAAGATACTTAAAATGATTTCTAGAGTGATTAATATACTCTAATTGGTTTAAGAATTCATCATAGTGTCGTTGCAATACTCTAAATAGAGTGAATACTTCATAATTGTAGTCATTAATGATTTCAGCTTTGGCTGGCTTTTCTTTTCTGAATAGTATTCCTCCCATACCAACAAATGGTTCTGCATAGGTTTTATGTTCTGTATTATCAATAATTGAGCATATTGTTTTGGCTAGTTTAGATTTACCACCTAAATAAGGTGCGATTGGTTTTGCTTGAACTGTGTTTTGCATAAACATTCCTTTTAGTTTTAAATTTTATTAGACAGTTTATGCTTGAGTGAATATAACAAAGAGGTTGTATTGGCGTTTTTACGGAAAAGTAAAATTTGTACTTTTTTGATGTCTTGTACTTTTTATGTAGTGCTATTTATGGAAAATGTAAAAATCGTTTGTACTTTTTTTGTACTTTTTTGGAGTTTTGTACTTTTTTGATTGATAAGGGGTATTATAGAATAAATAAAAACCCTAGAGAATCTCTAGGGTTTGATATGGTGGCGGTACACGGACTCGAACCGCGGACAAAAGGAGTATGATTCCTCTGCTCTACCAACTGAGCTATACCGCCATGCCTTTGTATATGTAGATTTATATAATATCTTAAATTAATTGTCAAGCTTTTTTTAATATTCTTTACAAAAAAATTAAGCCCCATAATCTAATATAGGGCTTTTTATTTAATTTACAAAGCTTTATTGTAGCTGTCTGGAAATAGTATTTTATCAAGCACTACATGACAAACGCCAACGAGCGGTCTTAAAACTTTGTAAATTTCTCGATAGCTAGGGTCGTTTAAATGAGTATTTTTTTTTAAAGAATTATATTCTTTATCTATATATCTTATATCATTAAAAAATATTTGATATTGCTCCTTATATAGAACTCTCTCATAAAATAATGTATCACCCATGGTGAATTCTATTATAGGCTTCAGTGTTTTTTTTATTTTCCTTTTTCTTCCATATAACAATGTTACTAGTTGAGAGAAAATGGCTTGAGATTGGTCAAAAAGTTGAAACTCTTCAGGGATATTAACATTAAGACCAATATCTGATTCATTATTAAAATCAGGAATTTGAGAACCTCTATATTCAAAAGACTTCCCATTCCAGGATTCTGGCACAAAGTAGAATTTAATGTTGTTTTCTACATGCTCTTGTTCTTCAATATCTACAAGGTCATGTAATTTGAGGTCATTGTTATAAAAAGTTGAATAGTGCATTAGTGCAAAAGCACTAGAAAATAAAAGATCGCCATTCAATTCAAAGCCCATATCTTTAGTTTCTGGTTTCTCAGAATCAATTAGATTCTTAGTTCCAATAAAGAATCGTCGTTGCATGTTATAAATCCATGTATTAAAATAAAAACGCAATATTACAAAAAGTATTTTGTAGCTAAGTATAATGGACATTATAATAATCATAAAAAAAACTTCAACATATATTTCATATTAATAGAAAAATATGTTATTATTTGGATATATAAAATAAATCTATAGATATAAAGAATAGGGAATTATTGTGAGCTTTGTAAGCAAATTAGCATTAAGATACCAAAAAAAACGCCGTGGCTTTGTTTCGGTGGTTTCATTATTTTCAGTTATTGGTATTACATTAGGTGTTGCAGCCTTAATTATTGTAATGTCTGTTATGAGTGGTTTTCGTCAACAGTTATTAGATACTGTTTTAGGAACAACAGGCCATGCTGTTATTCAGCAATATGGCTATACAGATACAAAGGCAACAAAAGCTGCTGCAGAATTATTAAAATTAGAATCAGTTGAAAAAGCAAATACATTTGTTTCAGGACAGGCGATGATTACAGCTAGGAAGCAAGCTAGCGGAGTTATGGTAAATGGTGCTGATTTAGGCAAACAAAAAGAAATTATCGCTCAGTTAAAATCAGGTGAGAAGAAAATGCTAGGTCAAAACCAGATCTTCATCGGTAACGAACTAGCTGATAAACTTAGACTTAGAGTTGGCGATACTGTTAATTTAATCTCTCCTGACGGAACTCAAACAATCGCAGGGTTTATCCCTAGAATTAAAAAATTACAAGTTGCTGGTATTTTTAATTTCGGAATGTACCAATATGACTCAAGCTTTGTTTATACAAATATTAAAACAGCACAAAGTTTCTTTAAATTAAGAGATGCGGTTACAGGTATTGAGCTTAAAGTTAAAGATCCAATGCAAATCGATCAGATTAAGCGTGATGTGGTTATTAAGCTTCAAGATTTAGATCCTCAACTGCCAGATGCTCGAGTTAATACTTGGAAGCAGAGTAATGTTGAGTTCTTTAAAGCTTTAGAAATTGAAAAACGTACAATGTTCATCATTCTGATGCTAATTATTATTGTTGCAACATTTAATATTATTACAGGGCAAATGATGCTTGTTAATGATAAGACTAAAGATATTGCAATTTTACGAAGCATGGGTGCAAGTTCATCTCAAATTCAGAAGGTATTCTTCTATTCAGGTTTACTGCTTGGCTTTATAGGTACTTTTGTTGGTGCTGTAATTGGTTGCTTAGTTGTATTAAATCTAACAGAAATCGTAGCATTTGTTGAGAATCTATTTGATACGGTATTATTTTCAGGTCAAGTTTACTTTTTAGATAAGTTACCTGCAGATTTACAAATGAATGACTTATTAGCAGTTATTTTTACAAGTATGGTTCTAACAGTTATTAGTAGCTGGTTTCCAAGTAGAAAAGCAAGCAAATTAGACCCAGTGGAGGTATTAAGAAATGACTAACATTTTAGAGTTAAAAAACATTAAAAAAACTTATAATACTGCGGGAAACATTCTAACTGTTTTAGATGGTGCTAATTTAAGCGTTCAAGAACAGCAAACTGTTGCAATTGTTGGTGAATCGGGATCTGGTAAATCTACATTTTTACATATTGCTAGTTTACTTGATAAGTTTGATGAAGGTGAAATTTTACTTGATGGTAAAGAAATTTCAAGCCTTAAAGATAAAGAAAAGTCTGTTATTAGAAACAAAAACTTTGGCTTTGTTTATCAATCTCACTTACTACTGCAAGAGTTCACAGTTTTAGAAAATATTCTAATGCCGATTTTAATTGAAAGAAAAATTAAAAAGGCAGATAGAATACGAGCAGGCGAATTATTAGCGAAGTTAAATATTTTAGAGTGTGCAAGTAAATTTCCAACTGAATTATCAGGTGGCCAACAGCAAAGAGTAGCAATTGCCAGAGCTTTAATTCAATCGCCTAAAATTGTATTTGCAGACGAACCAACAGGTAATTTAGACCCAGAAACAGCAAAAACAGTAAAAGATCTATTTAATTCTCTTATTGCGGAAGAAAACATCTCTCTTGTAATCGTAAGTCACGATTTAACCCTAGCAAACTCATGCGATAAAGTTTACAAACTTGAAGATAAGCAGTTGATTGAAAATTAGTTTTTAACAACCACTACCGTTTAAAGGAGTAACTATGCAAAATAAAAAGCAAGAAACTCAAAAAAGTCAAGAACAGAAAGATTCTGATTTCATTCAACATTTGAAAAAATCAGCACAACGAGTTAAAGAATGGCCAGCATGGAAACAACGCAGTGCCTTGTAAGTATAGAACAAGAAGAGCCCCAAAGGGGCTCTTTTTTTCTGCATAAATCAAAGGTTGAAAAAAATAAAAAAAGGTCTATAATTAAAATACAGCTATTTAGTTTTTTGTATTATGGAGAATGGATTATGAGTAAGAAGCTTATTTTTTCACTTATTTCTGTAGTATTTATGGTGCTGACAGGTGTTTCTGGAGCGCATTATGGGTTGTTTGATTTTTTAATAGATAAAGAATCAAAACCTGTCCAATTGTTCCAATCTTCTACTCTTAAATCTGAGGATATGAAGTTTAACTATTTTTGGATGTTTAAAACAGTATTAGCAGAGAATCTTCCAAATTATATTCATGCTTGTTTTATAAGTGATGAAGATAATGGAGATTATTATAAGTCTCAAAAAAGATATGTTGATGAAATCTCAAAACAAGGTACATACAAGGCAGCTCATCTTTTGGATGTATATGCACGAATGGATTTTATGAGGTCTAAATTTTTAATAGATGAATATTATTCAAAAGAGAATTGGGTCCAGACAACAATAGCACAAAATAAACAATCATCTCGTTACAAGTGTTTTGCTGCGACGTATCACATGCTAAATAATGAGCTAGCAGGGCCTAGAGCCGACGAAGAAATAGCTCTTCTTACTGTAGAAGGTATTCCTTATGACAAGGAGTCTAAACATAAATTGCTTGAAAAGGTTAAAACCTTTACTCTTGATGAAAATGCGATGGGCTACGCAAGTTATGCAATAGGCGATGACTTGTACGAACTTTCACTTGCTCATGAAGGAGATAAGTTGAGAGACAAGTATTTCGGATTATATTTAAACTTTTCTAATGAGGAGATTGCTTTCTTTGCTGCATCTGTCGGCTTAGATATGGAGGTGATTGCAAAACGATACTATCATAAGCAGGGTTTTACCGATTTTTCAACCAACGATAAAAGAATAGCACGCTATAAGCAGGTGCTTAAAGAGTTACGAGAAAAAGTTAAAGCTGAGGTAGAAGCCTAATAGTTAATAACTTTAGATAAAAAGAGTCTCATTTGAGGCTCTTTTTTTATTTAAAGATTAAAATCGCTACTATGTCATTTCATGCCACGCCACGGGATTTAGAGCAAGCGAACAAAGGTAGAGCAAAACAGCTCTGGATACCAGATCAATTCTGGTATGATATACTTTTTTAACATAAAATTAAAACACTCCTCGGTCATCCCGGACTTGATCCGGGATCTCTGATATTAAAGTCCACAGCTGTCATTCCAGACTTGATCCGGGATCCCTGATATTAAAGTCCACACCTGTCATCCCGGACTTGATCCGGGATCCATGTATTTCAGCAGTTACCACCTCTTTTTTATTGTATTAATAAACTTATAGGTGTATAGTGTTTGTGTGTGAAATTTAATAAGGAGTGTGTGATGACTGAAGAGAAAAAAGAGTTTTATAAATTAAAAACTTTGGATGCTATTGATGAAAGTAAAAATAAAGAACTTTGGGAGAATTTAGTTCCTGATAGAGATAAGTTTGCAGAACAAATTGTAGGGTTTTTAAATTATGAATATGCAAAAAAGCAAGAACAGAAAGAAGATTTTTTTAATGATGAGAATCAAAGCACTGTTTTGGCAATTAATGCAGAATACGGAATGGGGAAAACATACTTTGCCAAGGCTTTACATAAATATATAGAGAAAGACTCAGTTTATTTTTCAGTTTGGAAAAAAGATTATATAGATAATCCGTTAGTAGCATTTTCTCAAGAGATTGCAAACACTCAAAAAGAGAGCTTGAAACAAAGCCTAAAGAAAGCAGTGTGGGGGCTAGTGAAAAGTTCTAATGTCTCCATTCCTGGAGTTGAGTTTGATTTTAAAAAGTTTTCAGATGAGTTCTTTCCTGAAGAGGATGGAGTTATAAAATTAAAAAAAGTTTTAGAGTCTATAGTAGAAGAACAAAAGCATTTAGTAATTATTGTTGATGAACTGGATAGATGTCGCCCTGATTATGCAGTTAAAGTGCTAGAAACTATTAAGCACTTTTTTGATGTAAAAGGATTATCATTTGTATTACCAATTAATAAAAACTTCTTAGAAAAATCAATTGAAGGCTTTTATAATTTAACCCCCTCAGCATTTAGTGGAAAAGAGCATTATTTGACTAGATTTATCCCTAGAATATTCACTTTAGAGGATAATGGTATATGGGTTTATTTATATGATAATT
>DMEM01000073.1 GCA_003450915.1 Alphaproteobacteria bacterium | reverse complement strand
AATTCTAGCATAAACATTGATATATTTAAAGTTTTTTTTAAGCATTAGACTCTTGAAAGTTATTTTTTTTATGCTTATAATTATAAGGTAAAGCTAATAATAGCATTTTGATAATAAAAAGGAGCCATGCATGGCCAAAACAAACAATGCAAATTTTGCAAATAAAGCGAGAAGAAATCGCAAGTTATTTTATAATGCAAATAAAAAGTAGCACTCAAAGCTACAACTAAATATCGATAAAAAAAGGCAAGCTAAATTAGCTTGCCTTAAACTTTATCATCACAAATACTACCTTTATTTAGTTTGGATTTTTAATAGGAGCAATATTTAAGAACACCGCCCATTTATTTTCCGAGGCTCCAGATGTTGACTTGTATGCTCTAAAATTACCAAGCAGCAAGTTACTATCATTATCAACCGTATCATCAATTGCTTTAATCAATGCCTCATTTGGAATATAATCAATTAAGGCCCAAATACTACACTGGTTTGATGATGTACATTGAATTGGAGCATGCGACCATGGAGCAACTGTTGCACTCCAGGCAACATCACCAGTTAAAGCTCTTAGACCAACATAATCATAAGCTGGATGAAGTAATGATTGAGTATTATGTTTTTCATAACTTAAATATGGACCAGACCAACCCGACACCCCTGAATCTTCTATTAAATATGAAGTTGGTAAATCAACCTTATTAGCATTAATATCATCGCTAATATCATTACCAGTATCTAAATAATACTGTTCCCAAGCTTTTCCAATTTCTCTAAGTTCAGTTAAAATTGCTGTTGCTTTACTCTGCTGAATCGCACTATACAATGCTGCACCACTTATTACTGATAATGCTCCAAATATTGCCAATGCAATACGAGCGTCAAGCCCAAACATTGCACCTTTACTAAATTTCATCTTTTATTGGCCTTTTATTTAATTATTATTTGGAATAACTTGAACTGCAAGATGTATTGACTCAGTTGAACTAGCACCATTACGCCATCTAAATAACCCAGCGGAACCATCAATAACCCCATCAATTTTAGAATCTATTTTCTTTGCCAATGAACTATCTAAGTTCAAGTTATAAAAAACTACCCAGTTATAGCACTTTCTACCTGTTGAACATGATGCATCTGCCCATTTAACATTATTAAGCCCCCAAGCAACATCTGTTGATGCAGAAATAAGACCTAAATTAAATTCACCATTTGATAACTCCCAATCTGTATTTTCAGAATAAGTTAAATAAGGTCCTTTCCACCCTGTAATCGAAGCACTAACTAATTTTGCTATCTTATAGTGGCAGTCAACGGCACATGAGGGGTTTTTATCTATTGGTAAATTTTCTCCTGTATCTAAGTAATACTGCTCCCATGCTTTACCGATTTCTTGCATCTCTGTTATAAATGCAGTTGCTTTAGCATCTTGAATCGCTGAATATAATGCTGCTCCTGATATCACAGATAACGCCCCAAATATTGCTAAAGCAATACGAGCGTCAAGACCAAACATAGCACCTTTTTTCAACATTTAAACATATCCTTTTTTATTCTTTATAAATATCTTTTTTAGTATAGCATTACAGGTATAACTTTACAAAATACTAAAGTAAAGAATATAGTAAATACTATTTTTTATGTAATATTTTTAACACAAAGAACATTTTTACAATGATATACTTTTATTGCAGAGATCCCGGATCAAGTCCGGGATGACAGAAGGAGAGGAAAATGTAAAAATAAAAAAGAGACCTAAACCTGCCTCTTTTTTATATTATTTAATGTGCAATTTTCAAAGAAATTTCTATTTATCAATAAAGGAAATGTACAAGTAGTACATGACAACTTAATAAATAAAAAAGCCAAAGAAAATAGTCCTTAAACTGTTAGAATTTCTTTTTCTTTACCTGCTAGGATAGAATCTACGTTTTTAACAGCTGTATCAGTTAGTTTTTGAACTTCATCTTGTAAACCTCTTTGCTCATCTTCACTTGCATCAGATTTTTTAATTTTATCCATTGCATCACGACGTACGTTTCTGATAGCTACTTTACCAGCTTCAGCATATTTATGAGCAACTTTAACAAGCTCTTTTCTTCTATCTTCTGTTAATTCTGGTAGAGGAATTCTAATAACGTTACCTTCATAAGATGGGTTAAAACCTAAACCTGACTCACGAATTGATTTATCTGTTGCTTCAACCATGCTCATATCCCAAACTGTTACGCTTAGCATTCTTGTATCAACAACTGATACGTTACCTACTTGTGTTAAAGGCATTTTTGAACCGTAAGCATCAACCATTATACCGTTTAAAATATCTGTTGAAGCACGGCCTGTTCTTAGGCTAGCAAGATCTTGTTTAAGGGCTGCTTCTGACTTTTCCATTTTTTCTTTAGTGTCAGCAATAATATTGTCAATCATAATATATTCTCTTTTGTTTGTTTGAATTTTCTCTAAAATGTCTTTGCAGTATACAACTATTTAGACTTTTTTTCAAGATAGAAATTTTTAATAAAATTATCCGTACTATCAGCAATCATATCTCTTATTAGAGCATACTTTTCACTGTCTTTTTTAGACTCTTCTATTTTTCGAGCATAATGCTTTGAAGGATAATAACTATTATCTAAAATATAGCTAATATAAAACTCTAGATATTTACCTTCTTGCTTTCTAACTTTTTTAACATATGATGAACTAATATAGATTCGCATACATAATTTGTTTAAAACCTCTCTAAAAGCAAACATCTGTTTATCTCTTGGTTTTAGCTTTAAATTTTTAGCTAAATAATAGTTCTGGTTTAAATCAACTTTTAAATTTGCAAAGATATTTTTAATCAATGTTTTATTTCTTTGTTTAACAGCTTGAATTGCAACTGTTAAAAATTCAATAATCTCAATATTATGGAACTTATCAGAATCTAACAATTTTACTAAGTCCGATTCATCAGCTAAACCTAGGCAATAACAGTCTGCTAAATCTGCACAAGTGTATGTATTTCTATCAGCCTCATCCATTATTTCACAAGCTAAAGTACGCTTAGGACGAATTTCAACAGGAATCTTATTTTCAAAATAAGCCAAATCAGCATCAATAGCTTTATCTAATAAGTCTCTATATTGTTTTTGTGTTTTATAAAGTTTTGTTGGATATTTAACTAAACTTGCTAATTCATAATCGCTAGTTTTAATTTGATTTTTCTTAATTACAACAAAGTTATTGTTATTATCTGAAAAGCCTTCTTTAACTCCTAGCTTTTGAAACCTGTCTTCTAAAATTTTAGCACCTTCATGACCAAACGGTGAGTGACCGATATCGTGAAGTAATGAAATATTATAAACTGACTTTTGATAATCTGCATCAAATGCTTTCGTTGAAATTGCCGCAGCCACCATTTCTGCTGACGTCGCCACCTCATATGAATGAGTCAATCTATTTCTAACAACTTCTTGACGCCCTAACTTGGGAGTTAAAACTTGAGTCTTATCTGATAATCTTTGAAACGCCTTGTTTGATTCTATATGAGATCGATTAATTAAATATTGCATATAATATTTCTATTCCTTTTTCTATGTAATCTAGTATACAATTGTTGTTTTTGTTGCATTAGTTAATGCTTTTAGCAAACCTTCAGATTCAGCCATACTAGCAACCATAATTGGTAGCTTATTATCACGACATAGTGAAATTGCTGAACCATCCATAACTTTTAAATCTTTTACTAATACTTCTTGATAGCTGATTGACTCAAAATGTTCTGCATCAGCATGTTTTGCAGGATCTTTATCATAAATACCATCTACTTTTGTTGCTTTAATTAGCATATCGCAATCTAGCTCAACTGCACGAAGAGCCGCCGCAGTATCAGTTGTAAAATATGGATTACCAGTACCTGCCACAAAAATAACTACACGGCCTTTTTCTATATGACGCAATGCACGCCCTCTAATATAAGGTTCAGCAACTTCATTCATTTTAATTGCTGTTTGAACTCTTGTTTCAACACCTTCTTTATATAATGCATTTTGTAAAGCAATACCATTCATACATGTTGCAAGCATTCCCATGTAGTCAGCATCGGCTCTATCTAAACCATCAGCAGAGCCTGATACTCCTCTAAAAATATTACCTCCACCAATAACTAGAGCAATTTGAAAGCCTTTATCTACAACAAGCTTAATTTCTTTAGCAAAAATTTCTAAAGTTTTAGTATCAATACCAAACTCTTTATCGCCAAGTAGCATTTCTCCAGAAAGTTTAATTAAGAATCTTTTTGAATTATTTAAGATCTGAGATTTGTCCATAATAGGTTCCTTTAATTTATGGTTTAAGTTTAAATTAGTTTATTACAACTAACAATTTTTTGCAATAAGTATAGTAGGTACTATAAAAAAACCTCATAATGAGGTCTTTTTTTATCTATCTGAATTTTCCTTTAAGTCTAACATCATCTTATCAGCAAACTCTAGCAATTCTTCAGCATTCATGTGTTTATAGTCAACTGATTTAACATGGCCGATACTTGCAGAAATTGAAGCAACCATATTCATAGTTTCAAGAGTAAAGAATTCTTCAATTTTTTTATGTAAAGATTTTGTAAAATCAAGAAGGTTTAAGTTCTTTTCTAAAATAATAACATACTCATCACCACCGATTCTTGAAACTACTTTTACATTCTTATGAAAATTACTTAAACGCTTTGCGATTACCTGTAAAGCTTCATCTCCAGCTTGATGCCCATAGTTATCATTAATCGGTTTAAACTTATTTAAATCGATATAAAACAGAGTAAAATCTTTATTCTTTGCAATAAGCTTTTCTAACTTTTGCATTAAGCCTGAACGGTTTAATAATCCTGTTAAACTATCTTTTGATGAAATATCTATTCTATAAACTCTTTCAACTGTTTTTAAAACATCTTTTTTCAAAGCAATATCACTTTGCTCTAAAACAGCTTTAACAACATCAATAGGCAGTCCTAAAGCTTTAGAAACCTGAGAAACATCTTTATTATAATAAGTTAATGTTTTTTCAATAATATCTTTAGAATCTTCAACTGCTTCAATATCAGTCAAGCTTTGTACAACATACTCATTAACATCATTATCAATTTGTTTTTTAGCTTTTGAAAAAGCAATCACTAAACCACCTGATAAAATAACAAGCCCTGCGATTAAGTCATTTTGTGAAAATTCTTTTAAGCTTAAACCTGTTATTGGAGATGTTAGCCATTCCCAAAATAACGTTGTAAAAGGAGCTAAAGCACCTAAAGCTAAATAGTTTTCTGATTTTATTTTGCTTGCAGCAGTAAATTCAATAAGCCTAATCGGAGCAATAATAAGCATACCAACAATAAGCCCCATAAATATACTTGCTGGATTTGTAAACTCTTTTAAATCAGGAATAACTGTTGAAACATTTGTCCCTGTTGAATATTCAATAAAACTAAATACAAATGAAATAGATAAAAATAAGATTGAAACAACGAACATAATATAACCAACAACTCTCACTCTGTCTTTTTCTGTTCTATTTTCAGATGCGTATTTATGAGCTTTATGAACTTCGGCTAATAACGCCCTGCCTGCTTGTAAAAATGCAAACACTATAACTAACATATAAATATATGCCTTTGACTCTGCAGGAACTCCAAGACAAACTATAATAACACCTGCAAAAACTAATAATAAACCAATAAGCTGAGAGAACCCTGAGGTTCTATTTAAAAACAACCAACCTGCAAAAGCACTTGCTAAAATACTAGATCTTTGCAATAAAGTTGCTTCGGTTGCTGTTGTATAACCAAAAAGCCCAAAGCTTAAAATAAAGCTAATAATAAGAACAAGTCCATAACCCCAAGTATCAATACTTCTTAAAGTTTCTTTACCTAAGTCACCGTTACCGGCATATAAAAGAAGTGAAAATGCACTACCTATAAAAATTGAACAGGTATAAATTATCGCATTAGCTTCTAAAATTTTTGAAGCATAACTAACAGATATATTACCAAGCCCCCATAATACAGTAACTGAAAAAATTGCTAAAGCCCAAGCTTTAATCATTTCTTTATTCATTTTAATAACTCCTAAATATTTTGCGTTTTATCTAACTCATGACCGCTATAATTTTTATTCTATTTTAATTGATTACAATTCACTTTTCCTTGAGAGTCCATTTCACACTCTGATCGCGGAATAATATTTTTACTTTCAATAAATAATTTACCATCAATTCCTCTACATACTTTCCATTCTGTATTTTTAGGATAGCTTTTAACTCTAAATAATACTGTTTCATCACTCAGTAATTTTGTTAAACTTTTACTCTGAGGTTTAGTTAAAACATTATCACCAACAAAAGTTTTACAATCATGCTTACATGCTGTAACAAACAAAAGGAGAAATAAAGAAAATGCTCTTAAGATATTCTTAATCATTTGCTATACCCTCCAAATAATGCTAAGCATGATAAAATCAAAATCATGGCTACGCAAGCACCTAAAGTATAGTTATAAGTTTTATCTTGCTCTTGCACTTCTTGAATTTTTTCAAGTTCTTCAGCTCTTTGTTCTTTTTTTAATAGCTTACTTAAACCTTTAACTTTAAACAATTCTTCTTTTGTTTTTTGGCTATTTTTTCTTTTATTTGGAAATATCTTCATTACAAACTCCTTATTTGCTATTTTTTAGTGTAGTAGTTTTTCTAGGCAATGTCAAGGAGTGGAACCAAGATCTACTTAAGCATTTTTCGCAGAGACCATGAATCAAACTCAAGATGACAAAAAAAGGATCCGGTTTGAGCGAGCCCCTCTTATATTATACAATAAAGCTTTTAGTTTGGATTTATTTTTTCTTAATTTGTAAGAGCAATATACAAAGTAGCACATAATTGAAAAATATAAAAAAAGGCCTGCATTAAACAAACCTTTTTATAGTAATAATGTGGATAGTAGAGAGTAATTGTTTCGTTTTATAAATTTGAAGTGTACACGTGGTACATGATAATTTATTAAAGCGGAAGAAGAACCTCTAATATTCCATTATTTTGTCATTGAAGCAACTTCTGCTGCAAAATCTTCTTCTTTTTTCTCGATACCTTCACCAAGACCGAATCTAGCGTATGCAACTACTTCTGCACCAGCTTCTTCTGCAACTTTAGCTACTGTTTTATCTGTATCCATAATGAATGCTTGCTCTACTAGGCAAATTTCTTTGTAGAACTTGTTAACTTTACCAACCATCATTTTTTCAATAACAGCTTCAGGCTTACCTGATGCTAGAGCTTGCTCTTTATAAACAGCTTCTTCACGAGCTAGTAGAGCTGCGTCTACTTCATCTCTGTTTAAAGCTTGAGGGTTAGCTGCTGCAACGTGCATAGCGATGTTTTTAGCAACTGCTGCTGCATCTGCTGAACCAGCTAGAACAGTTAGAACACCAATTTTACCATTCATGTGTGAGTAAGCTGCTACTGAACCAGCTTCAACTTCAACATATTTAGCTCTTCTTAGGTTCATGTTTTCACCAATTGTAGCAATTAGGTCTGTTAGAACTTCTTCAACTGTACCGCCTGTTGGGTAAGTTGCTTTTTTAAGTTCTTCAACTTCTTCAATTTTAGTGTCTAGAACTACTTTAGCAACGTTTGCTGCGAATTCTTTGAATTTGTCGTTTTTAGCAACGAAGTCTGTTTCTGAGTTAACCTCAACCATAGCACCTTTGTTACCTTCTGCAACAACTGATACCATACCTTCAGCTGCAACTCTACCACCTTTTTTAGCGGCTTTTGCAATACCTTTAGTTCTTAACCAGTCAACTGAAGCATCAAAGTCACCATCGTTTTCAGTTAGTGCTTTTTTACAGTCCATCATACCAGCGCCTGTAGCGTCTCTTAATTTTTTAACGTCTGCTGCTGTAATAGCCATTTTTTATACCCTTTTTATTATTTAATAAATATAGAAGATTAGAAGAAGGCGAACCTTCTTCTAAACATAAGATTAATTAAGCTTTTGCTTCTGCTTTAGCTTTAGCTGAAAGTGATACTTTAGCTGCTGCTTTTTTAGCTGGAGCTGCTTTAGTTGTTGTTTTTTTAACAACTTGAGCTGATTTACCAGCTGCGATTGCTTGAGCAGCTAGGTCTAAGTAAAGTCTGATTGATCTTGTTGAGTCATCGTTACCAGGAACTGGTAGGCTAACACCTTCAGGATCAGCGTTTGTATCTAAGATAGCTACAACAGGGATACCTAGTTTTTTAGCTTCAGCGATAGCGATGTTTTCTCTAACAGCGTCAATAACAACTAGAACGTCTGGTAGGCCACCCATGTCTTGGATACCACCTAGAGATTTGTGTAGCTTAGTGTACTCAAGTCTTAGTTTTAGTAGTTCTTTTTTAGTGTAGTGAGAGTTAGCTTCGTCAGCGAAAACTTTTTCTAGAGTTTTTAGTCTTCTGATTGAAGTAGTAATAGTTCTCCAGTTAGTCATTGTACCACCTAACCAACGGCTGTTGATGAAGTAATGACCTGTTCTTTCAGCTGTTTCTTGAACTAGCTTTTCAGCTTGTGGCTTAGAACCAACGAATAGTACTTTACCGCCTTTAGCAGATACAGACTTAATTGTTGATAAAGCGTTGTATAAAGCTGGAACTGTTTGAGTTAGGTCAATGATGTGGATACCATTTCTTGAACCGTGGATGTATGGAGCCATTTTAGGGTTCCAACGGTTAGTTTTGTGACCAAAGTGAACACCTGCTTCAAGCAGATCTCTAATAGTAAATTTAGGCAATGCCATTTTTTTATTCTCCTAATTGAATTTTTCGGTTATATAGTAGTTTAATAAACTACTATATCTTCCACGCAAACTCCCAATTAACATGTCTTTAAAAAGATATTTTAATCACCGATGGGTATTTCCCGCTTCAAAACCTAAAAATAGGCAGCAGAAAAAACCAATATGCGTGTGCTTTGTTAATATTTGATTTTTAAATAAAATATACTAACTTTCAACAATAGAAATTTAGTACTTGAATAAAATAACAATTTTTTGCAACAATTTCAAGTATTTTCAGATAATTATGTCTTTTTTTTATTTTTAACACAAAAAAAGAGGCCCCGCCTCTTTTTGATAAAAAACTTAATTAAAATTTATAATTAAGTCCTAACTCGAAATTTGCAAACGATTGCTCTATTTGGCCAAAGTCACTAGCACCGGTTGATGAACTAGAAAACTCATCTGTAATATCACCTTGATACCAATACCCTGCCTTAAACATCAAGCTTAAATCTGTTGCAATTTCATAAGCAAAATAAGGCTCAACATATAAAGCCAAACTTACAGCCTCAAGACGCTGAGACACTGTAAGCAAGCTACTATCTAGCTTAGTCCGGGTAATAGCTGTACCAAAAAGAAGCCCCAACGTAAACTTTTTATGAGAAATCCAATAGTCTTGATAAAGATTAACGCCTAGATCTTCCACCTTAGCAGCAGAACCTCCAAGAACTGAATCATCAAAGTCAACATCAGAATAAATAAGTTCCAATCCACCTCTACTACTTTCAGAGTTGTAATAACCTATACCTATTCCAAAACGCTTATAATCACCGGTATCATCTATAACGTTAAAGATTTTATTACCATTAAAATTATAAAACCCCTCTAAATCAGAATCATCTATAGCTTTTTTAAAATTAAGAAGAAAACTTAAATTATCGAACCTATAAATATAATCAAATGAAACAACATGAAACTCTGACTCTGGGTGATAGTCCAAGTCCTCATTTATAGAAACAACACCATCACCATTAGCATCAAGGGAAAAAGCTACATCAGCATCCCAAGCGACATATTCATATGCAACTGTTATATCACCTGCTTTAACAAAAGCAGAAAAACAACATGTAGCGATTAAACAAAAAGTATTAAACACTTTCATAAATCACCTTTAAAACGACATAAATAAGTCCTTTTTTATTAATATCCTAAAATACTCGAAAAGTATTGAACTACAAAAAGAATCTTACATTAAGTAAAGACTCTATTTTATAAACGCAATCAAAAATTAAAATTTACACACTAAATTTAGTTATATGAATTTATTTTACAATCTTAAAACAAAAAAAAGAGACTCCGAAGAGTCTCTTTAACTTAAAATAGTTTTCGCTTATTAGTGAGCTTTTGGATATAGATCCTTGGTTTGATCTGTTAAATCATGAAAGTTGAAGTACATCATACCTCCTACAAAGACTTCACTTGAGTCAATACCGCCAGCACTGCTTTTGATATTAGGAATGATTGAAGCATTGTAAGTTGAACTTACCGAAGAATCAAAAATCTCAGCATAACCAACGTAACCACGAATTGAGACTCCGCGAGCAAGCTCATAACGAGCTCCAGCTTCTAAATCCAAACGATATCCATCAACATCAACGCCAAGGCTTTCAGAAATATTTGGCACTTCTGAGTCTTGCCCGAATGTTTTGTAATTAACTTCTCCTATTCCAAGTCCTGCATTAAAATCAAACACCCAACGATCACGTTGAATCTGATAATTAACAACGGCACTTACAAATGTCTGATCGAGTCCATCACTAGAGTTTAAATCACCGGTATTATATGATCCGGTATCCATCTCTGAGTGAGTAAAACGACCACCCATAAACAACTTACCATCAAGCTTATTTACAGGAACTCTCCACAAAACTTCTCCGCCCATCTGCCAATAATCAGTATCAGTTGAACCGCACACATTCCCACATCCAGAAATACCTGATTGCTTGAAAGTTAATTCATAATCACCGTCAATGGCTTTTTTATACCAAAGACGAGCGAATCCATAATTGCCTTGATGTTTGTATTGCAGAGCCAAGTTCCATAAGTCTGTTTCGGTAGAATGATTCGTTTTAACTTCCTGACCACTAATAATATTAGTGGTATCAAAATCAAAGTTAGAATTATACATCTCTAAAGATGCTCCAAATTCTCCCCAGTTAGGTTCATAGTCAGCAGATGCCGAAAATGGCAAGACCATTGTCATAAACATCGCCATAAATAGTGCAACTTTTTTAAACTTATTCATAAAATAGCTCCATCTGGAATACACAAAAAGAATATAATTAAAAAAATATTTAATTATATATAGAAAAACGTAACCTAAAATTTCCTTTAGCG
>DMEM01000167.1 GCA_003450915.1 Alphaproteobacteria bacterium | reverse complement strand
GCTTTGTTAGCTGATCAAGGTAAAATATTTTATTAATAAATACATTATGTAGCTGTTTGCTAAACTCAGGTTTTAATGAGAAGCTATCTCTTGCATAGTACAGTGTTTTTAAAGTATCGGCAGGAATATCAAGAGTTTCACTTGCTTTATCAAAGTCTTTTTCATAAAAATCTACTGTAATTTTAACAACTTCATAATCTTGCATAGAATTAACACTGTGTCCAATATCTAAAATTTTACCTTTTAATTTCATAGCATTTTTTATTTTTTCAATAATGTTGCTACCGTTAACATCTTCTAAGTGTTTTCTAGATTTTAGATATGCGGCATACCAAGATCCAATAGTCATGAAGATAGATAATGCAAATAATATATAAACACTATCTGACTCAAATAAATGAGAAGTTGGAGCAATACCTGTAGTTACTAAAACCCATTCAAGAAGAAATGTAACTAGAGGGATAACTGCTAAAATAGTTAAAACACCTTCACTCGTGATTTTATAACTAGCTGACCACTGGAAGAATCTGATAAATGGAGCAAAAACACAGCCAAAGACTACCGCTGTAAGAACAGTAGGTCCATGGAAAAAGTCAGAAAATTGAACAAGCTTCTCGCTAAAGCCTAATTTCGTAAAGATATCAAAATAAGAGTCAATAATACAAACAGCAATTAAAACAAAAAACATTAGTGAACTTGTGATAAATGTTGCAAATGATATAACTCTCATTTGACCTCTAATACCGCTTTCTTTAATAGCTTTTTCATTAGTAGAATGGTTTTCAGGTATGAAATACCCCATAGCCTCTAAACCTGCTAAAGCAATACATAAGAATAAAATATTCCATAAATAAGTAGGGTCTTGCATTGCAAAAATAACAGTCATTGCGATTAAAATAGTACCTGTTGAAATAAGATCATACTTGCTTGGTATCCTTTTATTAAAGATAAAGGCTAAAGCGATACAAATAGGCACAGTTAAACGCAGTAAAATAGAAAGTTCAGTACTTGAAACATATCTAATTAGATAAATATCAACAACAAAGCTTAAAAGGTATGCAACACCATAAACCCATGTGCCAACGTTTTTAACCGTGTCTAATGCAAAACGCCCAGGTCCTGCTAAAATCATCATTGTTAAAGCATTACCAATAAGGTAATAAAATGGAAATGTAAAAGGTCTAATATCTAGATTAACTCCTACAAATTTAATATACAAGTTATACAAAGTATCACCTAAAACAATACCAAAAGCTTGTAAAATACCAATTAAATACATAATGACTATCCCTTTACTTAAAATGCAATTGCTAAAATTAAACTAGCAACTAAAATTGTGAACATTGCTACAATGCAAAAGCACCATAGGTAAATATCAGCAGGAGACGCTGATTCGATTAAAAACATAGATGATCTTTTTTCATTAAACATCTGCGGTTTTGATATTGATTTTCTTCTTTCGTTCATTACAGACCCCTCTGTTTTATTATTAAAAAGCGTTAAGTTATTTGTATAACTTAACGCTAGTTTTTTACATACTTAATCTTTTGATTGATTCTTCTTTGCCTAAAATAATCATGATTTCAACAACACCTGGTGCATCTGTTGTTCCTAATAGCATAGCACGCATTGGCATCATAACTTTACCCATTTTTAAATCAAAGTCTTTACATATTTGTTTAATAACAGATTTAATATCATCATTGTTCCATTCTGTACTATTTAGCAGGTCAATCATAGCTGTAAACGCCTCAGTTGGTCTAGTTTCAAGTAGACCTGTAGCTTTTTCTGTAATATTAACAAATGGAAACTCTTGACAGAATACTTCCGTCTGAACTGCTAGTTCTTTTAAAGTTTTTGCTCTTGTTTTAATTTCTGGCATGCATTTTGTTGCCATTTCAACAGTTACTTTATCAGAAAAGTCTGCAATAAGTTCTACCAGTTTTTCATCTGCTGTATTTTGAATATATTGTGAGTTTAACCATTCTAGTTTTGTATTATCAAATACTGCTGAACCCTTACTTACATTTTTAATATCAAAGTTTGCAATAGCTTCATCCATTGAAAATACTTCTTTATCACCTAGGCTCCAGCTTAATCTTGCTAAGAAGTTAAGAATAGCTTCTTTCATAAAGCCATTTTCTTTATATTCGCCTGTAGTTGTTGCACCATGACGTTTTGACATTTTTTTACCATCTTCACCGTGAATTAATGGAATATGTGCAAATGTCGGAATATCAAAACCTAAAGCCTTATAAATATTAATTTGCTTAGGAGTGTTATTAATGTGATCATCACCACGGATAATATTTGTTACGCCCATATCATTATCATCAGCTACAACAGCTAAATTATAAGTAGGAGTGTTATCTGAACGAACTAAAATTAAGTCTTCAAGTTCGGCATTATCAAAGCTAATTTCACCTTGAACATCGTCAACCCATGTTGTTCTACCTTCTAAAGGCATTTTTAATCTAATTACATAAGGTAAATCAGACGGGTGGTTTGTTTCATCTCTCCAGCGTCTATCATAAGGTGTTTTTCTGCCTTCTGCTTGGTAGTTTTCTCTCATTTGCGATAGTTCTTCAGTTGTACAAAAACATTTATAAGCTTTGTCTTCTGCAAGTAGTTTGTTTGCTAGTTCAATATGACGATCTTCATTTTTAGATTGGAACACCCATTCAGTATCAGGTGTTAAGCCTAACCATGATAAATCTTGTTTAATAATATCTACAGCTTCTTGCGTTGAACGTTGTTTGTCTGTATCTTCAATTCTAATTAAGAATTGGCCATTGTTTGCTCTTGCATATAGGTAGTTAAATAAAGCTGTTCTTGCACCGCCGATGTGTAAGCTCCCTGTTGGAGAAGGTGCGAATCTTGTAACTATTTTTTTCATCTTTTAGATTGTTCTTTCTACTTTTTTAGTCTAGAATAAATTGTATGTTAGATAAAATAAATTCAATTAAAAAATTTAAATATAGTTTTATTGCCCTGTTTGCATTATCAGGAGCAATAGTCTTGAATTTATTGTCTGTGTTTAATTTAACAATTATAGCACTAATGTCAATACTTTGTACAGTATTTCTGCTGATTTCTACTAGATTTATAGAAAATATTAAACTTAGCTTAATAATATCAGCCTTTTTTATATTAGGCTTAGTAAGTTCAAGTATTTATAATGCTAATTTCAGAGTTTTTCCATTATCAGATGCTATTCACGAAGAAAAGACCTGGGTTAAGGGTCAGATTAGTGAAATTAAGGTAAAAGGCAAATATGCTCAAATATACTTAGCAAACCCAGAAATATACTCAGATTTAGTCGAATCACTAGATTATAATTATATTCCAAATATGATTGTTTCAACTTTTGCATCGAGGTTAACGGATGCTAAGATAGGGGATGAATTAGTTGCTAAGGTTTTATTGCAAAAACCAAGTGGAAAATTATTTGCAGATGATTTTAATTATCAAAACTACTTACTGCAAAATAGAATTAACTTAAGAGCTCAAGTAAGAGGGGCTTTATATGTTACAGCTCCAGAAGATGGCTACAGCCTTTTACAAAAAATCCAAAATTATAGAAAAGATGTTTTTAATAAAATTACTCAAAGCTATCAAAACAAGGAAGTCGCAGGGTTATCTTCTGCTTTAATTACTGGTTATAGAGGTGCGGTTGATTATGAACTAAAAGAGGTTTTTAAAAAATCAGGCTTAGCTCACTTAATGGCAATTAGTGGTATGCATATGGCCTTTTTAGCAGGAATTATTTTTGTTTTAGTTAGATATTTATTATGTTTAGTTCCTATAATTGCTTTGAATTTCGATTCTAAGAAAATAGCAGGGGCTATTACTGTTTTATTTGCACTATTCTATTTACTTTTAGCTGGTTGCTCTTTACCGACTTTAAGAGCCTTTTTAATGGTCTTGTTGTTTGTTGTTACAATGATTTTAAATAGAAGTAAAGTTGCTTTACATACTTTATGTGTTGTTGCAATCTTAATTTTATTGTTTGATCCTGTGGCAATTTTTTCAGCAAGTTTCCAACTATCATTTTCTGCAGTATTTGCAATGTTAATTTATAATCAAGCTAAACAAGATGAGTTAATTGTAAATTATTCCAGCTTTGCAAAAACTTTTAGAAGTTTTATCAATACTGCCAATATTTCTATTTTAGCATTTACTGCAACAATGTTTTTTGTTTCTGCTCATTTTGGTTATTTATCTATTTATTCTATTTTAGCTAATATTACAGCAAGTTTATTAATGGCGCTTTTAGTAATGCCGAGTTTGTTTTTATATTTTGTTGGCTTTGTTGTTTTTGATATCGAGCTTTTTGCTAAATTGAATGATTTTTCGTTAAATACGTTGATTAATATTGCTCAATATTTTGCTGGTTTTGAAAATAGTAGTGTTTATATTTCTCAAATTTATTCATATGTTTTATTAGCCGTTGCATTAGTTATTTTAAGCGTAATAATTTTTGATTTTTCAAGAAAATATCTGATTAGTTTGGCTGTTTTTAGCTTGGCATTTATAATTCCTGTTAAGTTGGATTTAAGACCAAAAATTATAGAGTTTTCAAATGGTTCAGTAGGAGTGAGACAAAAAGATAATCTAGTTTTATTAGGTCAACTAGATAAAAGAGGTTTAAAAAAAGTAAGTACTTACTATAAGACTACCTTGTCTGATAATAATTTATCTAAATCATGTGATATTGCAGGCTGTGTTTATAATTTTGAAGATAAAAAAATCCTCCAAATGAATGAAGGATTTGAAATTTCTAATGAAGATTTAAACCTGGCTGATTATGTTGTTTCAAATTAATATTATCTATAATCCAGATGAATCATATTTTATATTTGTTTTATAAAAGCTACTAATACTATCAAAATGATAAACCCCGGTGCTATTTTGGTTGCCCGTTGGAGTTACTCCATCTAAGTATTCTTCTATTTTATTTCTAAAGCTTAAGTCTGGTTCATGATTCCAAATGAAAATACTACAATCATCGCCTTTGTTACATTGAGTATATCCACTGTCAGATTCTCGGTGAACTAAACCAACATTTTTACCATTAGGTCCGATTAAATAATCATCAGTATGTTTGGTTAAACTAATGTATGGGCCATTCCAGTTATTAACATTAGCAGGTTTTTCTACTAATGCCTTAATTGATAAGTCATTTGATGGGTTATTTGATGATGCTCCTGGTAGTTGCCCTGTATCTAAATAATATGCTTCTAATGCTTTTTCAATTTCTTTCATTGAGTTAACTTGTGAGATAACTCTAGTATTTTGAATCGCCGAATACAAAGCAGCACCAGATATTACAGATAAAGCTCCAAAAATAGCTAAAGCAATCCTAGCATCAAGTCCGAACATGGCGCCTTTGTTTAATCGAGTCATCTAAATTCTCCTAGTTTTCATTTCTTGTTGGCATTAAATATAGATAATAAGTATTATTGGCAGTTGTATATCTAAACTTACCTTTATCAAAACCATCAGAATTATCAATTTTTTCATCTAGTGCTTGTTTAATATCATCAGTTACCTCATCTAGATATAACCATAAACCACAGGTATCTGCTGCATCGTCACAATATCCAGAGCTATAGCTTATAGCTAATCCCCAAGTTTTATTTAAAGCCAGAGTCATAATGTTTATTTCATTATATTTAGGGTGTTTAATGTATTTACTAGTTAAGCAAGTGTTATAACTTAAATAAGGCCCTTTCCAATTTGCAACGCTTGCATTGTTTTTGATTAAGTCACAAGTATTACGCTGATATGAATCGTGAGATGTCTCGGGTAAGTCAGAACTTGTATCTAAATAATATGCTTCCCATGCCTTACCTATTTCTTGAGCTTCTACTATAAAAGAAGTAACTCTAGCTTCTTGAACCGCAGAATATAAAGCAGCCCCTGAAATAACAGATAGAGCACCAAAAATAGCTAAAGCAATTCTGGCATCAAGCCCAAACATCGCACCTTTGTTATTAATAAATTCCATAGTTTTTTATTTCCTTTTAGCTTCCAATAAGTACAAGCATAACACCATCACCACCGCATGCATCGCAGATTCTAACATTGCCATTTTGAGGGTCTGATGAGCCATCAATAAGAATATCAATTTGATCCTCAATATCGTCTTCTAAACTGTACCACTCAAACCAGTAACCACAAGTATCGCTCTCAATATTTGTGCATGATGCCCTTGTTGTATTTGTTGAGTCTTTTAGCCCGTATGATACAGAAATCGCGCCACCATAGTTAGGTGCTAAGTTATAGCCAGTAGTTGCAAAAGGAAAATAGGGTCCTTTCCATCCAGACTCAGTACTAGTGATAAGCTCTCTTAGATCAAGCCTATCTGTAATTGTTGGGATTTTTGGGATAGCGTGTCCTGTATCCATATGATAAGCACTAAGAGCTTTATCCATCTCATTAATTTGGGCAACTACTCTAGCAATTTTGGCCTCTTGGATTGCAGAATATAAAGCAGCGCCAGAAATCATAGAAAGAGCCCCAAAGATTACAAGAGCAATCCTAGCATCAAGCCCAAACATTGCGCCTTTTTTACATAGCTTCATTAATTTACCTCTTAAAATATAGTTTTCCATATTCTATTATAGCAAATTATATAATGTAGACAAATACTTTATTGTTTAGTTTAATTATAAAGGCTTTTTTTAATCTGAAGTACAGCATAAATATCACACCAATGCATAATAGTAGTGAGGCTATAAAGAATATTCTTGCACTAGGATCATAATTAACTTGAATGCCTGAAACTTCATCATAAGCAACATTATTTAATGAAACTACAAAGCGAGAATTTATACTAGAGTAAACTTTTTCAGCATGGATTAGCTTTGAAACGTATTCAATTTTAGCA
>DMEM01000090.1 GCA_003450915.1 Alphaproteobacteria bacterium | reverse complement strand
ACCAATCAATAGAGTCTTGTCTTGTTAGGTTGTTAAGATCTTCAACTGTTCCAGTTGTAATGATTTTATAAGGTAGTTCAGAATATAAGCTAGTCATTACTTTTTCATAAAAACGACCCCATGGTGAATTATCAATTCTTTGGTGACGCTCTTGAATTACAACATCGCGTTCTGTTTGAAAATCTTGCTCAGATAGTTTTAGATTTTCCATTCTATCAGCTTCCATGCTCATAGCTTTTGATAGGTTTTTAGTATTAATTAATTGATAGTAGTTTGTATAATCAAATGATGTTGAAGCATTGTCAACACCGCCAAGTCTAGCAATTATCTTTGAAAACTCTTGTGGCGGAATATTATCTGTTCCTTTAAACATTAAATGTTCAAGTAAATGAGCAAGTCCTGATTTTCCTTGTACTTCATCTGCTGAACCAACATTATACCATAGCATATTAATAGCAATTGGTTGACGATGATCTTCAATTAAATAAGCTTGTAACCCATTATCTAGAGTTAATTTAGTGTATTCAGTTTTTGCATTTGCATTAAAACTAAACGCCAGCATAAAAATTATTAATAACTTTTTCATAAAATATCCTTAAATGTTGATTGTTGTTTTTTAGTCTTCTGCTTGTTCAGCTTTTATATCATCTTTTAAGATTGCTTTGATGTTTTTTACTCGTTTATTGCCACCTGCGTTTTTAAGAATCCAAGAGTTAACATCTTTTTCTTCATGATCTACAGTGCCATTTAATAAAATCTTTTGAGCTCTTGAGTCAACAGGCTCAGCCTCTGTTTTAATTGTTGTTACATCTTTTGGAGCTGTTAATGTGTATTCAGGCGGTAGTCTTAATGCTTCACCTGGCATAACAGTCGACTCATCTGGGCCTGTTTTTTTCATGCAGCTTGTTAATGCGATAATTGATAAGATAAGTAATGATTTTTTCATAATTTTATTTTTTTCCTTTTAAAATTTATTCAATTTCTTGAGCAAAGATAATTAAGTTGTTTTCTATTTCTTCTGTGAATAATATTAGCATACTTGCCAGGGTAAGCACAAGAATGAAAATCCCTATTAACATCGTTAATGGCATAGAAATAAAAAATACATGAATTTGTGGCACCAAGCGGTTTAATATACCTAAAGCACAGTTAACTATAAAGTTTGCTACAACAATAGGGCTTGCTATTTTTACCCCTAAGACAGTTACTTTAGAAACAGTTGCAATAATAGCCATAGCCACTTCGCCTAAGTCCATGGCTTTATTAAAGCCTATAATATTGTAGCTTTCAATAAAAGCTCTAATTATATACAGATGAAAATCCATAGATAAAAATGCAGCTAAGGCAATTAAGCTTAACATACTTGAAAGTGTTGTTGTATTTGATCCTGAACGAGGATCCATCATGCTTGCTGCTTGTAGTCCCATCATTGCAGCCATAAAGTCACCAGCAATATTCATCGCTAGCATAAATAATTTAGCACCAAAGCCGAGTAATATACCAATTAAAAACTCACCTAGAACAACTAGAATAAGTAAACTTACACTTTTAGGAATAGTTGGAACATATTCAGAAACAATAGGAGCTAAAGCAATTGAGAAAACTAAGGCAATAGATAGTCTCACCTTAGCGCTTACCGCTTTATCGGCATAAACAGGAACAGTTAAAAAGATTCCGGTTAGTCTAACAAGGGTAACAAAAAAAGGATAAAGAATGATATTATTTAAGAATTCACTAAACATCAATCTTTACCCTTTGTATCAATAATAGGTTTTTAAGTGGTAAAATTATTTACCAGTTGAGCCGAAACCACCTTCACCACGCTCAGATACTTCTAAATCTTCAACTTCAATAATGCTTGAAATTTCAGTTTCAGCTGAGTGGAAGTGTTTACAAGGCACTAGAATTGTTTGAGCAATTCTTTCACCTTTTTCAATAATAATATCCTCAGAACCTAAAGGAGATACTAAAAGCATAAACTCACCTTTATAGTCAGAATCAATAATACCAATACCATTAGGAATAAATAAACCTTTTTTCCTAGGAGTGCTTGATCTTAAAGACAATACCATCATGTGGTTATCTGGGATATCAAAGCCAATACCTAGTTTAACTAGTGTTGCTTCACCTGCTTTTGCAGTTACTGTTTCGTTTGCACAAAGGTCAGCACCGGCAGCACCAGCAGTTTTGTATTCAGGTAAAATTGCATCTGAAGTGAATTTTTTAGCTCTTAGTTCCATACTTTTATCTCCTTTAGTTCAAAACTTAAATTTAGTTGTTTTGATCGTTTCTTCTGTTGTTATTATTGTGGTATCTTCTGCCGCTATTTCTGTTGTTTGAACGGTGATAGCCTGAGCCACGGTATCTTCTGTTGTGGTTATTTCTATTGTTGTTATTGTTGTTTCTTCTGTTGTATTTTCTAAATCTTTTTCTTGGTTTGAAGAATAGTTTGTAGAATGAAAATACTGAAATAAATAGCATTATAACAACATTGATGTTTGCTAAAGTAATACCTGTTAGATCATAGAAGAAGAAACCTGCTTCTGGCTTAGAACAATCAACATAATCAGTTGTGTTAGATTCTAAGTTTGCTAATAAAGCTGCTGACTCTGCTGTCGCTTCAGCTGCTGTTGTTGTAACTTCTGCTTGTTCAGGCGCAGCACATAGTGATGGTAGATCTACTAAGCCATGTTGTGCTAATGATTGCCATAAGCCAATGCTTAATGATACTGCAGCAACAATAGAAATTGTAGCTAAGAATAGCTTTTTAATTTTACCTCTAAATAATGTACCAATAAATGCTACAATTGTAATAGCAATAGTTAGGTATCTTTGCCATAGGCACATATCACAAGGTTGAACTTTAAATATGTGTTCAACAGTAAATGATCCAGCAATGATCATTAAACCTAAGATGAAGATCATCATCAGTGACTGATGAGGATACATTTTCTTTATTTTTTTCAACATTTTATACTTTTCCTTTTTTGTATAGTTTTGTCTGATTGTAGTAGCTAACTTTATTTCTGCTATAATTTAGAGCAGTTCCCTGAACCCCAGTATTTACATACATTAAATTTTTTATTAAGCGTTAATAGGTGCCATCAAGTGGTATCATCATATTAACAAATTTAGGTATTTTTTAAATTTAAGCTACTATTTCTTTAGTTTATCAATACAGCCTAAGTAAGTGAGAATGCTTTTATTTAAAATAACTTCACTAAATTAGGTGTAAGTATAATCAATATAACAAAATTATTG
>DMEM01000201.1 GCA_003450915.1 Alphaproteobacteria bacterium | reverse complement strand
GCTTTATTATTTGGTTTACTATTTAAAAAGCAAGTGCTAGAAGTTTCTGTCCAGCCGAATAGATCTGTAATGTTTGTAAAATTAGCAGATGGTTCAATTAGAAATATTTATGACCTGAAAATAGTTAATAAAAGTTATGAAATTGATTCTGTAAACTTAAATATTGAAGGCTTAGATAATTCTAAAATTACGATAAAACCTAAGTATAAAGTATCAGTTTTACATGATGGAACTTTAGAAATACACTTACAGAAAAATAAAATTAGTAACTTTAAAGTTTTTATTGATTCTAAAGATTATTCTAAAAAAGACAGTTATCAAGAGCTAAGCTTTGAATTTAAAGCTAAAGATATAACAGAACAGTATTTAACAAAATTTACACATCCAACAAGGTAGGAGAAATCTTATGACAGAATTAGAAAAAAGAGAAATAAAATCAAGAAGAATGGTTGTTATTTGGATTGTTAGTTTTTTCGGAACAATCTTTGCTATGAATGCATTTATGATTACAAGAGCATCTCAAACTTTTAATGGTGTTGTAGCTAAAAAAAGCTATCAACAAGGAATAGATTATAATAAAACTTTAGATGCTAGGAAACAAATAGTTGAAGAAGGTCTTTCTCAAGATTTGATTATTGATATTAAAGACTTAGCTTTAGATCTAAACCTAAAACTAGCTCATACAAGTAAAAATTATAAAATGCCAGAAAGCGTTATTATTTCAGTTGAACGTCCAACAAATGAAGGTCAGGATTTTAAGCTAGAGTTATTAAAAAAATTTAATTATAAAAAGTCGCTAGAATTACAAGAATTTCAACGTGGAGTTTGGAATATTAAATATACATTGTCAACTTTAGATAATATACAAGTAGAATTTAAAAGCAGAATTATTGTTAAGTAGTTATGAGTAAATATTGTAAGCATTGTAAACAAAAAAATCCTAGTATTAATGAGCTGTTTTGTTGTAATGGCTGTGCTCAAGCTTACCAGTTGGTTCAAGAACTAAACTTAACTAACTTTTATTCATATCGCCCTAATGATATTAAAAATAAAAAGGTCGATTTAGATAATATTCCAAGTTTAAAAGATAATTTTATTTTTGAAAATGAAGATCAAACAAAAACAGTAAACCTGGTTGCTGAGGGGGTTGAGTGCGCTGCTTGTTGCTGGCTTATTGAAAATGCTTTATATAAACTTAAAGGGGTAAAAAAGGTTCAAATAAGCTTATTTAATAAAAAGCTTATTGTAACATTCAATGAGAATATAGATCCGCAAAATATTATTCATAGAGTTTATTCTTTAGGTTATAAAGTTTATCCTTTTTCACATTCTCTATTAGAAAAATTGCATGAAAAGAAAAAGAAAAAACTGCTTATGCAAATGGCAGTTGCAGCATTTTTTTCAATGAATATTATGCTGTTTTCAGTAAGTATGTGGTTTGGTGATGATTTATCATCAGATTTAGAGCAATTATTTAAAGTTTTTTCATTTATTTTAGCAATTCCAGCGGTTGTTTATTCAGGTTCTGAATTTTTTAAATCAGCAGTTAATTCAATCAAACAAAAATCTGGAAATATGGATGTTGCAATTTCAGTAGCGATTATTTTAAGCTTTTCATATAGTGCTTATCACACTTTTATAGGTTCTGGTGAAGTTTATTTTGAATCTAGCTTAATGTTAATTTTCTTCTTATTAGTAGGACGCTTTTTAGAATTTAAAACTAAAGAAAAAATTACTCTATTAACTGAAAATATTATTTTAAGTGATATAAAACAAACAACTATTTTAAAAAATGGAAAAGCAGTAGATATTAACTCTAAAGACTTGAAGAAAGGAGATCTTATACTCCTTCAAAAAGGTGAAAAGTTAGCAACTGATGCTATTTTACTTGATGCTATCGCAAGTTTTGATACTTCAAGTACAACAGGTGAGGTTGACTCTAAAGACTTTTCAAAAAATCAAGAAATAAACGCAGGTAGTATTCTGCTTTCTGATTCTGTAAAGTTACAAGCAATTAATAGCTTTAAAGATAATAGTATTTCTCAAATTGCTAAGATTATTGAGCAGGCAAAAACAAGTAAAACAAAATTACAAAACTTAGCTGAAAAAATTGCAAAACTTTATGTTCCTGTTGTTCATATTTTTGCTTTTATTAGCTTTTTTATCGCTGTTTATTATTTTAATACAGGCTTTGAAGAGGGATTTAGCAGAGCAATTGCAGTTCTAATTATTACTTGCCCATGTGCTTTGGCTTTGGCAATTCCAGTTGCGAATACAGCATTGCTTTCAAGGTTATATCAAAAAGGTATTTTAGTTAAGAATGCTGATGTTTTAGAATCTATAGATCAAATTAATGCAATTTGTTATGATAAAACCGGAACCCTTATTGATGTTGATATTGCAATACCATCTAATTTATCAATTAGAGAGTTAAAGTCCTTAAAAGCTTTAACTTTAAGATCTAAACATGTTTTATCAAAAAAGATTTATAATCAATTATTGAATATTGAAGATGTAGAGTTAAAAAACTTTAAAGAGAAATCTGGCTTTGGGGTAAAAGGTACTTATTATGCAAAAGAGTATATATTAGGCTCAAGTAAGTTTTGTAAAACAGATAGTGATGCTAGTTTGATTTTTAGATCAGCCGATAAAGTTTATGAGCTTAAGGTTGTTCAAAAATTAAATGATAATGTTTTAGAAACAACAAACTTTTTTGATTTAAAAGGGTTTGTTCAAACTATTATTTCAGGAGATAAAGAGAGTAATGTTAAGCACATTGCAAAGCAACTAAATATAGCTTATTTAGCAGAAAAAACTCCATTAGAAAAAGTAGAAGAAATTAAAAATATAAGCCAAAAAAGTAAGATAATATATTTAGGTGATGGTATTAATGATGCTGCGGCCTTAGTAAGTGCAGATGTTTCTATTAGTTTTTCTAAAGCAAATGAAATTGCTCAAAATAGTGCAGATGTTATTATGCAAAATAATGATTTTTCTAATTTAGAATATTTCTATAAACAGTCTTTGAACTGTAAAAAAAGAATTAAACAAAATTTAGGTATTTCGCTATTTTATAACGTGTTTGCAATCCCGTTTGCAGTTTTTGGAATGGTAAGTCCGTTTTTTGCAGCGTTATTAATGTCAAGCTCTTCAATTTGTGTTATACTAAATACAATTAGAAAATAAAGTAGGGTATATTTATGGAAATTTTAATATATTTAATTCCAATTGCATTGTTTTTAGGATTAATATTTTTAGCAATTTTCTTCTATTGTATTAAAACAAATCAGTTTGAAGATTTAGAAAATGAAGCCTCTAAAATACTATTTGACGAGGACTAAAAAGTCACAGTCTTTTTTAGAGTGCTAAAAGATTTTATACAAATTGATATTTAAGAATATTAATGCTTGCGTTGTTAATGTATAAAGTGCTAAAATGAAAGGCATAGAAATTTAAA
>DMEM01000160.1:13891-18929 GCA_003450915.1 Alphaproteobacteria bacterium | reverse complement strand
ATTCTTTTAAAGCACCTATTAAGCGTTCTAAGTTATATTGTTTATTTACAGGCATAATTTTTGTACGAGTTTCGTCATTAGCACTATGAATTGAAACTGCTAAGTTAACACCTAAGCTTTCTGAAATATCTGCAATATGATCAACAACACCTGATGTTGAAATTGTGATTTTTCTTGTACCGAAACCTTGGCCATGATCACACATTAAAATTTGACAGCCTTTTTTAACATTATCGTAGTTATATAATGGCTCGCCCATTCCCATGAATACAATGTTTGTAACATTACGCTTTTCACCACGTCCGTTCCAGTCTTCAATTACAGAACGTGCTTTGTGAACCTGAGCTACAATTTCAGCAGCTGTTAAATTACGTGATAAACCTTGAGTACCAGTATGGCAAAAACGACAGTTTAAAGTACAGCCTACTTGAGACGAAATACAAAGTGTACCTCTACCTTCTTCTGGAATATATACTGATTCAACCTCATGTCCATCATGAAGTTTAAATAACCATTTAATTACGCCATCTGTTGCGTTTTGTTGGCTTGAAATTTCTAGATCATCAAACTCAAATAATTGAGTGATAATAGCTTTATCTGCTTTAGAAATATTTAGCATTCTATCGGTATCTAAAACACCTTTAACATGCACCCAGTCCCATAGCTGTTTTGCTTTAAAAGGTTTTAAGCCTGCTTCTGCTAAAATGTCTTTTACATCTTGAAATTCAAAGTTTAAAATATGTGCCATAATTTTCTTTTCTGTCTGTTAATTATCTGTTTTCAAAGCTTAATATAGTATAAAGATTGACAAAAGTAAAGTTAATAAAAAAACTACAGAATAATCTGTAGCTTTAATAGTTAAATAGTTTATGGTTGGACTGGTGCTACCGAATACTGATAATACACATTTGACTTACCATCATTAACTCCGGATGTATAATCCCAAATTCTTATGCGACCTGTTTTATTATCTCCAGTTCCATCTACTTTTTCATCTATAGCATGGGCTAGTGTTTTTTCTGCAAGACCTATTGTTACCCAAATAAAACAAGGTGCTGCTGCACACTCTGCAGGAGGAAGTGTATCACCATCAGCTCCTCCCCATGATGAATTAGGTCGGTATTGTAAAGAGACTGTTTTAGGATTATTAACTATAGATAATAATGTCGATAAAGATCCTTTTTCTAATGAAATATAAGGTCCGTTCCAATTTAAAGAACTTTCTGTATTTGATACCAACTCTCCTATATTAAGTGCAAATTTTGAAGTTCCATCTTTTTTCATCATTTCGCCTCTATCAAAAAAGTATGCATCAAATGCTTTACCTACTTCTTCAAGCTCAGTGATAGATGATGTTACTTTTGCATCTTGAATTGCAGAATATAACGCAGCTCCTGAAATTACACTTAATGCTCCGAATATTGCTAGAGCTATCCTAGCATCAAGTCCGAACATTGCCCCTTTTTTAATTAACATAGTTTTCATCTCTTTTTTATTATCTTAATTTATTCTAGCATAGAAAGAAACTTCTTTAAAGTAGCTTCTTTATTAATTTAGAACTTATGTTTTAGCTTAACTAAAACTGCAGTTTCTGATTCTCCTTTAATATTATCAGCATTGATTCTATGTAAAGCACCAAAATCTAAGTTTGTATCTTCTTCTAGTTTTTGTTTATAAAATGCTTGAAGATCATACTCTGTAGCATCTGGTGATAAGCTTTGGTTAAAGTTTGAATATTGATAACCTTTATCAATATTACCACCTGTTAGTACATTATAACCCATATTACCGCTAGAAACTTTTAATGGTTGAGAAATTACAAAGCCTGCTTTTTTATCTTCTGCTAAGCTATATTCAAAACCAGCACTTGCAGCATGCGAAACAATATCATTAACACTTGTAATTAAAGATTGATTAGTTGTTTTAGTTTTTGTAACACCCATATAAGCATTAGCAAAAATATTTAATTTAGACGTTAGGTTTGTTTTTCCTGTTAGTCCTGTAAAGTATGTATAGTTATCATCAGAAAGGGCAAAAGCGCCTTCAAATTTAGAACCCAATACAGTATCATACTCATTAATAAAGCCAAATTCTAAGCCTAGTTTTGAATCTTCATTTGTATAAGCTAATTTTAAAGATGATGCTGCTGATTTACCTAAATTTTCACCATCATTTTCAACATCTCCAAAAAATACATTTGTTTCAAAAGCTAAGCTATCACTAATTTTATATGAACTAGCTGCTGTAAAGCCTTCACTAGCTAAGTTTAAATAAGGATGACTTGTTGCATCTTGTTTTAATAAAGATGCTGACTTTACAATTTCATCAGCTTCTAGCCCTGGAGTATGAGTAAAACCAAATTTTAAATCTGTTTGATTAAGCTTTGCAGAAACTTGCATTAATTCCATTTTTGATAAGTCATTTGCTGTTGTCTCTGTTGACATTACAAATGAAGTAGTTAAACCATTTTCTGCCTTTTTAGAAACAACTTTCTTTTCTTTACCAAATGATTTTTCTCTTTTTTGAAGTTCAAAGTTATTTTCATATTCTGTTTTAATAGCTGAACCATCAACCTTAAATGTTCTATATAATTCATCTTCAATTACAAAGGTTGGAACTTCTAATTGAGCAAAAGCACTTGAAGATGTAATTTTTGAATTATCATAACTAACAGCACCAAATGAGTTTAGAGCTAGTAACTCAGCACCTGGTGTTGTTGCTGCTTTTAAGTTTACTAAACCACGGCCGTAAACATCATCTGTTCCAGCTGCTCCCATATCTGTTGCTGTTTTAAATAAAATATCTAAAGTTCTATCAGCTGATAGCCCGAATGCTTCTTGAACAACCGCTGCCGAACCTGCAACAGCAGGAGCTGCAAATGAAGTACCCGAGTTAAGCTCGTAGTTATTATCATCAGCTGCTAATAAAATATTTGTACCTGGAGCTGCTAGGCAATAATCTTTTGTAACACCACAATGGTTACTGTATGATGCAATTCCTGTTGCATTTGAATTTAAAGCAACTACGTTAACAAAGTGACCATCAAATTCTGTATAATGTAACGGTAAAGCAGAACCTGAACCTGATTGAGTATAACCTTCATTACCAGCAGCTTTTACAATAATACCTTCATTTGTTGTTACATTATTAATAAATGTATCCATAAATGCTGTATTTGTATTATCATTACCATCGGTAAAGCCAGTATAAGCTCCTTCTAAGTTATCTTTTACAGCATTGCTTGCATTATCGCCAGCTGTTGCATCAGAACCATATGATAAATTAAATACAGTAGCTCCTTTTGCAATAGCATCATTAATAGCATCATCAGTATAAGAAGGATTAACATACCCAGGAATACCTGCTCCAATTCTGTAAGGAATAATTTCTGCGCCATAAGCTACACCATGCATTCCAGAATCATCTTTTTTACCGGCTGCAACACTGGCAACATTTGAACCATGTTCTGTATTTGTTATTTCATGGTCTGGGATATTATCTCCACTTTGTAAATCAGTGCCTGTTAAGTCAGCATTTAATTGACCGTTAAATTCATCATGATCAATATCAATACCACTATCTAGTACAGCAATTTTAACTCCTGCTCCGGTAAAGCCTCTTGCATAAGCATACTGAGCATTCATATAATGTAAATATTCTGAATCTTGTGATTCTGATTGCCCTTTGGCAGAAGCATCTCCATAAAATTCAGCTGTTTCAAACGCTGCAACTGCAGGGTCTGAACTTGGAATAATAGGATTTGAAGATCCTCCTTCTGAGCCGCCTCCGCCACCACCGCCTCCAGCAACTGCTGCAACTGCACCAAGCCCTGCTACTGTATATAATACAGGCTTAACACCAGGAGCACTAATTGATCCTAATTTTAAACCAGAACCTCTAGGGCGCTCTACATAACTTGATTGGGTATTATATTGATAAGGATTAGCCATTGGTCTAGCTGCAAACTTAGTTCCGTTAACATAGCAGTTAGTATTAGTATTAGCACCTTTTTGTTCTAAAATTTTTGCAATTTCTCTATTTTTATTATAATAAGCGTAGCAATATGCATTGTTGTAGTAATTATCTGTCTCATTCACATTAGCCCCTGCATTAATTAATCTATAAACACTAGGAAGATCATTATACTCTGCAGCATACATTAGTGCTGTTTTGCCATTTGACTGATAGGCTTGAGCATCATTTATTAAGCTTAACATACTTAATGAAGTTACAAATAACAGACTTTTTTTCATATTTTTATTAAACCTTTACAATAATTATATTACAACTACACTAATTATACATTATGCACTCTTCAAGTCAATTAATGCACTATTGATAATAGTTTTATTGGCAATTATTAGTGATATATTTAACACTAAAAAAGCTCCATTATGGAGCTTTTAATTAATATCTAGATGAGGGTCTAAACTTTATGTATAAATAGTCGTTGCCACCGCCAGAAACTATATGTCTTACGTTACCGGCGTTATAGTCAACTGTCCCATCTATTTCTTTTTCTATTCCTTCTATTATATTTCTAGGTAAATCTGAAGCATAAATAACAGACCAAATATAACAAGTACCTCCTACTGTTCCTGTATCGCAATATGCTTCAGCTTGAGATGTACTTCCAGACCAAGTTCCGTCAAATAAGTCAATCATCAAATAAACCCAAGGATCTGAAGTTTTTAACTGAGTTGCTGAATTTTGCTGCCAATTTAAATAAGGACCTTTCCAACCAGCAACAGAATTATCCGTTAAAAGATCTTCTATCTTTAACCAGTAGCTTGAAATAGGTAACTCAACACCTGTATCTAATTGATATGCATCATAGGCTTTTTCAAGCTCTTTTACCTCTGTAATTGCTGTTATGACATTCGTATGCTGTATCGCACTATATAATGCTGCACCTGAAATAACAGATAGTGCTCCAAAAATTGCTAAAGCAATTCTGGCATCAAGCCCAAACATTGCACCTTTGGAAGTTAGTTCTCTAGTCGCTTGATGACCTTCGACTAACCTAAAGGTAAGTCTA
>DMEM01000160.1:0-13832 GCA_003450915.1 Alphaproteobacteria bacterium | reverse complement strand
TAACCTAAAGGTAAGTCTACTGAGGCTAGCTAAAAATATGCCCCCAGCATATTTTCTTAACACTCGACCTTCAAGCCCAAACATTGCACCTTTATTCAATTTCATATAAATCTCCAGTTTTTTATTTTACACAAAAAGTTTAACATAGCTTATTTATTCAAACAATAAAAAAGAACCTCCTAAATAAGGAAGTTCTTTTTTTATTTTATAATCTAAACTAGTCGATTAATTCTTGGCTTTCATCTGTAAGCTCTTTTTTCATTTCTGTAAGAGCTTTACCAGTACCAGCTGGAATCAGTCTACCAACGATAACGTTTTCTTTTAGACCTTCTAATGAATCAAGTTTACCTGTTGTTGCAGCATCTGTAAGAACTCTTGTTGTTTCTTGGAATGATGCAGCTGAAATAAAGCTGTTTGTTGTTAATGATGCTTTAGTAATACCTTGTAGAACCATATCGAATTCTGCTGGTGTTTTACCTTCAGCGATTAACTTAGCATTTTCAGCTTCAACATCTTTAAGTGATGCAAGCTCACCATTAACAAATGTTGATTCACCTGGTTTAGTTACTTCAACTTTTCTTAACATTTGCTTCAAGATAACCTCAATGTGTTTATCGTTAATGATAACACCTTGTAGACGGTAAACTTCTTGAATCTCTTTAATCATATAAACAGCTAGTGCTTCTAGACCTTGAGCTCTTAAGATGTCTTGAGGAACTTTGTTACCTTCAATAATCATTTCACCGGCTTTAATCATATCACCATCACGAACGTTTAAGTGAATACCTTTTGGTACTTGATATTCTCTAATTTCTTGTTCGCCAGATTCAGTTGTAGCAGTAACGTAAACTCTTCTCTTACCTTTAAGGTCTTTACCAAATGATACTATACCGTCGATTTCAGAAATGATAGCACTGTCTTTAGGTTTTCTAGCTTCAAATAGCTCAGCAACCCTAGGCAGACCACCAGTAATATCTTTTGATTTCATAGTATCTTGAGGCATTCTAGAAACTGCATCACCAGCTTTTAGTTCGTCACCGTCATTTACAGAAATAATAGCACCTACTGGTAAGTTATAAACAGCTTGTGTACCGTTTGCTAAAGTAATCACTTTACCTTTTGCATCAACTAATGCGATTGCAGGTTTTAGATCTGCAGCACGAGGTGAATGTTTCCAGTCTACGATTTCTCTAGAAGTCATACCTGTTGTTTCATCAGTATTTTCTTTCATTGTTAAGCCATCTGTAATGTCCATGAATTGAACTTTACCTGCAGCTTCAATAAGAATCGGTTTAGTGAACGGATCCCAATCTGCAATAACATCACCTGATTTAACATCTTGATCATTTTTAACTTTAAGAGATGAACCGTAGTCAACTTTAAATGTCTCAAGAACTTTATCGCCATCGTTAATTGTTACTTCAGCATTTCTTGACATAACAACTTGCTCATTATCTGAGTTTTCCATTAATACAGCATTATTTACTTTTACTGTACCGTTGAAACCAGCTTCAAAACTGTTTTGTGCAGAAGCACCAGAAGCTGTACCACCAACGTGGAATGTTCTCATAGTAAGCTGAGTACCTGGCTCACCAATTGATTGAGCAGCGATAACACCAACAGCTTCACCAATGTTAACTGGGTTTAATCTAGCCATATCACGACCATAACACTTAGCACAAACACCGTTCTTAGTTTCACACATTAGTGTAGATCTAATTTTAACAGAATCTAAACCAGCTAATTCAATAGCATCAGCCATAGCTTCATCAACGATTTGGTTTCTTAAGCCTAATGTAGCACCTGTTAGAGCATTAACTGCATCTTCAGCTAATGTTCTACCTAAGATTCTGTCTTTGATAGGCTCAACCATGTTAGAACCATTTGTAATATCTCTAACTGTTAGTGATTTTTCTGTACCACAGTCTTGTTCTGTAACAACACAGTCTTGAGAAACATCAACTAAACGACGAGTTAGGTAACCAGAGTTAGCAGTTTTCAACGCAGTATCGGCAAGACCTTTACGCGCACCGTGGGTTGCGATGAAGTACTGAAGAACTGTTAGACCTTCACGGAAGTTCGCAGTAATCGGAGTTTCAATAATCTCACCATTTGGTTTAGCCATTAGACCACGCATACCAGCTAACTGACGCATCTGAGTTGTAGAACCCCTAGCACCTGATGTTGCCATGATATAAACTGAGTTATCTGAAGGTTGAGTTACTTTTTTACCTTTATAATCGATTTCTTTATCTGAAATCTCGTTCATCATAGATGCAGTAACTTTTTCAGTTGTTGATGTCCAAATATCGATAACTTTGTTATATTTCTCACCTGATGTAATCAGACCGTCCATATATTGTTGCTCGAATCTTTCAACTTCTTTTGAAGCTTCATCTACTAATGTATACTTCTCATCTGGAATTTTCATATCAGCCATACCGAATGAAATACCTGATTTAGCAGCATATTTGAAACCAACTTGCATCATTCTATCAGCAAAAATACATGTAGCTTTTTCACCGCAGTTTAAGAAGATGTAGTGTAAAATCTTAGTAACAGCTTTTTTAGTTAGTAATTGGTCAATTAAGTTAAATGAAATTAACTCGTGCTCAGGAAGAGCTTGAGCAATAATAAATCTACCAACGTTAGCTTCAATCATCTTACCTTTAAATTCACATTTAACGATTGAGTGATAGTTAACAATACCATCAGATAAAGCATGCTCCATCTCACCTAATGATGAGAATACCATACCTTCACCTTTTTCACCGTACTTAGCCATTGAAAGATAGTATAGACCTAGAATAATATCTTGAGAAGGTGAAATAATTGGAACACCATCAGATAGTTTTAATAGGTTGTTTGTTGACATCATTAACACTCTAGCTTCAATTTGAGCTTCTAATGATAATGGAACGTGTACCGCCATTTGGTCACCATCGAAATCGGCGTTGAAGGCCGCACATGTTAATGGGTGCAGTTGAATAGCTTTGCCTTCAATTAGTTTTGGTTCAAAAGCTTGAATACCAAGTCTGTGAAGTGTTGGCGCACGGTTAAGCATAACTGGGTGCTCTCTAATAACGTCTTCTAAAGCATCCCATACTTCTGGAGTACCTGCTTCAACTAATCTTTTAGCAATTTTAATTGTGTTAGCGTGGCCATTTCTTTCTAACTTATGGAATACAAACGGTTTGAATAATTCAAGAGCCATTTTCTTAGGTAGACCACATTGGTGTAGTTTAAGTTCAGGACCAACAGTAATAACAGAACGACCAGAATAGTCAACACGCTTACCAAGTAAGTTTTGTCTGAAACGACCTTGCTTACCTTTAAGCATATCAGCTAGTGATTTAAGAGGTCTTCTGTTAGCACCAGTAATAACTCTACCACGTCTACCGTTGTCGAATAGTGCATCAACAGCTTCTTGTAGCATTCTTTTTTCGTTTCTAACGATAATTTCTGGAGCTCTAAGCTCTAATAGTCTCTTAAGACGGTTGTTTCTGTTAACAACTCTTCTATATAAGTCGTTAAGATCAGAAGTAGCGAATCTACCACCATCTAGAGGTACTAAAGGTCTTAATTCAGGTGGAAGAACCGGAATTACGTCCATAACCATGTTTGATGGGTCATTACCTGACTCAACAAAAGCTTTAAGAAGTTTAAGTCTTTTAACAACTTGTTTTCTCTTAAGATCAGCCATATCTTCTGATAACTGAGCTTCTAATTCGTGCATTTCTTTTTCAAGTTCAATATCTTTAAGAAGATATCTAATTGCTTCTGCACCGATTTCAGCGTGGAAAGCTTCCTCACCGAATTCGTCTTGAGCATCAATATACTCTTCTTCTGTTAGAACTTGCATTTTAGCTAAAGTTGTCATACCTGGATCGATAACTAAGAAGCTTTCAAAGTATAAAATCTTCTCAATATCTTTAAGAGCCATATCTAAAATAGTAGCCATTCTACTTGGTAGTAGTTTTAAGAACCAGATATGAGCAACAGGAGCTGCTAGTTCAATGTGACCCATTCTTTCACGACGAACTTTTGATTCAATAACCTCAACACCACATTTTTCACAAACGATACCACGGTGTTTCATTCTCTTATACTTACCGCATAAGCATTCGTAATCTTTTACTGGACCAAATACTCTTGAACAGAACAGACCGCCGAATTCTGGTTTGAATGTACGATAGTTAATAGTTTCTGGTTTTTTAACCTCACCAAAAGATCTTTGTCTGATCTCATCTGATGAAGCAATAGAAATTTGGATACCATCGAAATTTTTTGTTTCGGTTGGTTGTTTAAATAAATCCATTACATTTGCCATTTTTAAAATCTTCCTTTTACAGATTTAAATTTGTGAGCCTAAAGCCTTAACCTCTGGCTCACGAGTAACTAAAACTTAAATTTAAGCTTCTTCACTTTCTTGTTTTAAAGAAACGCTTAAACCTAGAGCTTGTATTTCTTGAACTAATACGTTGAATGATTCTGGAATACCAGCTTCAAATCTGTCGCCACCACGAACAATTTGCTCGTAAGTCTTAGTTCTACCTGCTACGTCATCAGACTTAATAGTTAAGATTTCTTGTAGAGTATATGAAGCACCGTATGCTTGTAATGCCCATACTTCCATCTCACCGAATCTTTGACCACCAAACTGAGCTTTACCACCTAACGGTTGTTGAGTAACTAAGCTGTAAGGGCCAATAGAACGAGCATGAAGTTTTTCATCAACTAAGTGACCAAGTTTCAGCATGTATTTGTAACCAATTGTTACAAGTCTATCAAATTTTTCACCTGTTCTACCATCGAATAACTGTGTTTGACCATGTTTTTCAAGGCCTGTCATTTCTAGAACGTCTTCAATTTCACCTACTGTAGCACCATCGAATGCTGGAGTTGCAACAGGAATACCTTTTTTAACGTTTGTAGCTAGTTCGATAATATCTGTATCTGAAAATGCTTTCAGACCTTCCATATCAGCTCCACCTTCGTAGAAGTTTTCTAAATATGATCTAATTGCAGATGCATCTTTAGTTTCTTTGTATTCTGCTAACATTTCTGTAACTTTTCTACCTACGTGGTGAGTCGCCCAACCTAAATGAGTTTCTAGAATTTGACCTACGTTCATACGAGATGGAACACCAAGAGGGTTAAGTACTAAATCAACTGTAGTACCGTCAGCCATAAAAGGCATATCTTCTTCTGGTAGAACTCTTGAAATAACACCTTTGTTACCGTGACGTCCAGCCATCTTATCACCTGATTGTAGTTTACGCTTAACAGCAACATAAACTTTAACCATTTTTAAGATACCCGGTGCTAAATCATCAGATGCTTTAATTTTAGCAACTTTTTCTTCATAACGTGTGTTAATTCTTTCTAAGTCTTTATCTAATTGGTCAGCAATTGCTGTAACTGTTTCCATAACCGCTTCATCTGTTACCATAACTTTAAACATTTCTAATGTTTTTAGTTCAGCTAGTGCTTCTTTAGTAATCTTAGAGTTTTTAGAGATTGAACCAATTTTAACTGCTGAAATTTCGCCAGCTAGTACGTCTTGTAAACGTGCTACTGCATCAAGCTCGATAACTCTTCTTTCTTCTTGAGTATCTTTTGATAGCTTGTCAATTTCTTGAGCTTCAATTTGTAGAGTTCTTTCGTCTTTATCAACGCCTCTTCTATTGAATACTTTAACACCAACAACTGTACCTCTTGAAGAAGTTTTCAGTCTTAGTGAAGTATCTCTAACATCAGCTGCTTTTTCACCAAAGATAGCTCTTAGAAGTTTTTCTTCTGGAGTTGTTGGAGTTTCACCTTTAGGTGTTACTTTACCAACTAGAATATCACCAGGGCCTACTTCAGCACCAATTCTAATAATACCAGCTTCATCTAAGCTATTTAAAGCATCTTCACCAACGTTTGGAATATCACGAGTAATTTCTTCAGGACCTAATTTAGTATCACGAGACATTACTTCATATTCGTTAATATGGAATGATGTATAAACATCTTGCTTAGCAATATTTTCAGAAATTAAGATTGAATCCTCAAAGTTATAACCGTTCCAAGGCATGTATGCTACTAGAACGTTTCTACCAATAGCTAATTCACCCATGTCTGTTGAAGGACCATCAGCGATAATATCGCCTTTCTTAACAACATCACCAACTTTAACGATTGGTCTTTGGTTTAAACAAGTGTTTTGGTTTGATCTTCTGAATTTAGACATTCTGTAAATATCAACACCTGATTGACCAGCTTGAACTGCTTCAGTTGTTTTAACAGTAATTCTGTTACCATCAACATAATCAACAATACCATCTCTTAATGAAACAATAGAAACACCAGAGTCTTTAGCTACAGTTTTTTCAATACCTGTACCAACTAATGGAGCTTCTGCTTTCATTAAAGGAACAGCCTGACGTTGCATGTTAGCACCCATTAAAGCACGGTTCGCGTCATCGTTAGCTAAGAATGGAATTAAAGATGCTGCAACAGAAACGATCTGTCTTGGAGAAACGTCCATAAAGTCAACTTGCTCTTTAGGAACAATAATTGTTTCACCATCACGACGGCAAATTACCATCTCATCTAAAATCGTACCATTTGCATCAGTTGGAGTGTTAGCCTGAGCAATTGTAAAGCCTGATTCTTTAATAGCTGACATGTAAACAACTTCATTAGTCGTTGCACAGTTTTCAACTTTTCTGTATGGAGTTTCAATGAAACCATACTTATTAACTTTAGCAAATGAAGCTAATGAGTTAATCAGACCAATGTTTGGACCTTCAGGAGTTTCAATCGGACATAATCTACCATAATGAGATGTGTGTACGTCACGTACTTCAAAACCTGCACGCTCTCTTGTTAAACCACCAGGGCCTAATGCTGAAAGACGTCTTTTGTGAGTAACTTCAGATAGAGGGTTCATTTGGTCCATGAACTGTGATAGCTGTGATGAGTTAAAGAATTCTTTAATCGCTGCGCCTAATGGACGAGCATTAATTAAGTCTTGTGGCATCATCGTTACTAGTTCTGTTGAAGCCATTCTTTCTCTGATTGATCTTTCAATTCTAACTAAACCGATTCTGAATTGGTTTTCCATAAGCTCACCAACAGAACGTAATCTTCTGTTTGAAAGGTGATCAATATCATCTACTGAATCTTTACCATCTTTAACTTCAATAAGTTTTTTAATAACAGCTAAAATATCTTCATTTCTTAGAATACCTAAAGAATCATCAAGGTCATCAAAGCCCAATCTTGCGTTAGCTTTCATTCTACCTACATCTGATAGGTCGTAACGAGCGTCGTTAGAGAATAAGTTTTCAAATAATTTTTCAGATGCTTCTTTTGTAGGTGGCTCACCTGGACGCATGATTCTGTAAATTTCCATAAGAGCTTCTTCTGGAGAATTTGTTTTATCAATTGCTAATGTGTTACAGATGTAAGAACCAACGTTTTGGTGATCAATTAAACATACAGTAAAGTCTTTTACACCAGCTTCTTTTAGTTTTTCAATAGCTGCTTCAGTAATTTCTGAACCTGCTTCAACTAAAACTTCACCTGTTGACTTATCAACTAATTCTTTATGAATAAATCTACCTAGTAGCTCTTCTGGAGCTTGTTCAATCCACTCAACACCCGCTTCTACTAGTTTTTTAAGAGTTCTTTTAGTCATTCTCTTACCTGCTGCAGCAACTTCTTCGCCTTTATCAGCATCAACTAGAGGAGTAATTAATTTAGCACCTTCGTATAACTCTGGTGTAAATTTAATAGCAAACTTACCTCTTTTAAATCTAACGTCTACAGATTGGTAGAACATTTCAACGATTTCTTGTGTTGAAAGACCCAAAGCTCTTAAAATATAAGTAGCAGGTTGCTTTCTACGTCTGTCTATTCTTACATACATGTTATCTTTATGGTCAAATTCGAAGTCTAACCATGAACCCCTGTGAGGGATAACTCTTGCATTATAAAGAAGCTTACCTGACATGTGAGATGTACCATCATCGTGTGCAAAGAAAACACCTGGGCTTCTGTGCATTTGAGATACAACTACTCTTTCAATACCGTTTACAACGAATGTACCGTTATCTGTCATTAAAGGAACATCTGAAAGATATACTTCTTGTTCTTTAATGTCTTTAACAGTTTTTAAACCTGTATCTTCATCAATATCATAAATAACTAATCTTAGTTTAGCTCTTAAAGGAGCTGCGAATGTTAAGTCTCTTGAAAGACATTCTTCAACATCGAATTTTGGCTTAGAAAGAACGTGTGAAACATACTCTAACTCAGCCACTCCTGTTGCAGATACAATTGGAAATACGCCTGCAAATGCACTACCAATACCTTTAATTTCTGCTGAACCTTCTGAGTCGAATTGTAGAAATGATTCATATGAATCTTTTTGAACTTCAAGTAGATTTGGCATTTCTGCTACTACTGGAATTTTACCATAACTCTTACGAATTCTTTTTTTATCTGTAAATGTGTATGACATTATGTCTTACCCTTCTATAAGAATTGAAACTAGGATGAATTATCTTTAATAACTCTCGCGAAAAAATTACTAAAAACAACTCAAAACAAGAAACTTTTTAAGAAGCGTACATACGAAAAAATTTTTTGCAATTCATGAAACCAAACTAAACACATAAATTTACAAAAAATACTAATCTTAACTATATACTCCTAAAAAAATCTCAAAAAACTATTTTATTTAAATCAACTAAAAAATTTAAAGAAAATAATTCATTTTTTGCCAACGAATACTTTTATATTACTATACAAATTTTCACCTGACATAAAAACACCAACAACCGATAAGGATTTTCTGATTTAAAAAACCATATTCCCTACCGGCTATTAGTATAAATTATAAGTAGAAATTACTTAACTTCAACTGTAGCACCTGCTGCTTCTAGTTTAGTTTTAACTTCTTCTGCTTCGTCTTTAGAAACACCTTCTTTAACTGCTTTAGGTGCGCTTTCAACTAATTCTTTAGCTTCTTTAAGACCTAAACCTGTGATACCTCTAACTTCTTTGATAACACCGATTTTGCTTGAACCAGCTGATGTAAGAACTACATCAAATTCTGTTTTTTCTGCTGCTGCTTCACCTGCTGCTGCTGCTGGAGCTGCTGCTACTGCTGCTGCTGCTGAAACGCCCCAAGCTTCTTCTAGAGCTTTAGATAGTTCAGCTGCTTCCATAACTGTTAATGCTGATAGTTCTTCAACGATTTTGTTAATATCTGTCATTTTTAAATTTTCCTTGTTATATATTTAAATATTTATTTCTAAGTTTGTAAAACATCCATAGTTATAAAACTATGCTGCTTCACCTTTAGCTTTACATACTCGCGCAAGCTTAGATGCAGGCTCAGAAGTGTATTGAGCCAGTCTTTGTGCTGGAGCAGAAATTGTACCGATAAGTTTCGCACGTAGTTCGTCAAGACTAGGCATTGTAGCAAGAGCTTGCACACCGTTTACGTCTAGAGTTACACCGTTTAAAGAACCACCTACTAATTGTAGAGCGTCATTTTCTTTGGCGAAATTATGGGTTACCTTTGCTGCTGCAACTGCATCAGCTGAGAATACGATAATTGTTGGGCCCTTCATCATATCTGCTAAGCCTTCGAATGCTGTACCAGCAAATGCTAGTTTAGCAACACGGTTCTTAACGATTTGAGCTTGTGCACCTGATTCTCTAACCTGCTTACGCAACCTTGTCATTTCATTAGCTGTTAAACCAGCATAATGTGAAACAACAACTGTAGAAGCTTCTTTTAGTTCGTTTTGTAGCCCTGTAATCAGAACCTGCTTTTGTGAACGATCCAAAATAGTACCCCTTCATTTGATAATTTTAGTTGCGTTGTTTGATTATTTTTTTGATAATTCAAAAAGTAATCTCACAATTTTCGCCTATCGTCTCATACAGGATTTTCACTTATTTTTCAACAAGTTAGTAATTTAAGATTTATTATCTCCGGTAATCTTCGACAGACATTGTGTTTAAAATAGTTCATTTAGCTAGAAAAGTCAAGGTTTTTTCTTATTTTTTTATTTTTTTCATCACTTCTCTAAATATAGTTTAAATATCACACTCTCTAAACTAAAGAGCTAATCTACATAAAAAAAGAGAGTTCACACATGAACTCTTCTCTTATTTTAATATTGTCGCTATAAAAACCTGGGTCTAAGATAAATCATCCAGTACTTTTTTGTTTGTTGTAAAGCTTTTTTTCTACAAGAATCACTTAAAGACATTACTTTTAAATAATCCTCACATTTTACAAACTTTTTATCTGGCATTCCGTAGATAACACCCATTTCATCTAAAAAGCCTAATACAAGCTCTGCATCATAGTATGATTCAAAGTAATATAAAAACCTAACTGTTGGCTGAAAATCTTTAAGATAAATATTTATTCCAAAGCGATATTGAACAACCTGCCTAATCAACTCAAAATCATCTCTGGCAACAATACTATCTCCCAAACCAGCATCTTTACTTTTTTTTGCTAATAGATTAAGCATTGGCAAAATATCTTTTATACTAGATCGAGCAGTAGCGCAAGCAATCACCCGCTTCCTTAAAGAACTTTTTTCTTTTATATAATTATAGTTGTAATTCATAACCTACAACTTCCCCTAAACAGAAAATAAATAAAGTAAATATATTATAACAACTAATACAAGTAAAAAAAAGAGTATCTTCGTAGATACTCACTTGTTCGACATTACATTTAAACTAAAATACTTAAATTAAAATAAAACCCCACTCTTTTCTTACCATAACCTTAAAAGAACTATTATTCCTAAAGCTTTTACATCTAATTTTTTTAACTATCTAACTTATAATGAAAGACTGTGTTTCAGATATAATTTACTTAACATCTATTTTATACATATAAAAAGGTCCATTTCTTGTTACACTTCCAGAAAGCCCATCTACTACACCATCAACCTTTAAATCTATATCATTCATTAGATTTTCCACCCCTGGGGTTGCACTTTTATGAATTTGAATCCATAGTTTACAATCTGAATCTTTTAAATCTGAACAACTTGCTGAAAAATCTGATAGCCAAAGAGCAATTCTAACCGGACCAAACTTTGAACTATCAATAACCGTCTCTGAACTCCACTCATATGGCAAATAAGGACCTCTCCAGGCTGGTTCTGCTGATTGAACTAACTCTCCTATATTCAATCTGTTGGGAGTTGATGAATTTTGTGGTACTGAACTACCTATATCTAAATGATATGCAACTACTGCTTTAGCCATTTCTTGAAGCTCAACAATAGCAGATATAACTCTTGCTTCTTTGATCGCACTATACAATGCTGCTCCTGATATTACCGATAACGCTCCAAAGATTGCTAATGCAATTCTAGCGTCAAGCCCAAACATAGCACCTTTTTTTTATTTTTTTAAATCCATAACATACTTCCTTCCACATATAATACCCACTATTTATAGTTTATATAATACCTCTAAAGAAAGCCAATGTCAATAAAATAAAAGAGCCCTTACGGATCCTTTATTACTGAAATATAAAAAACTTTTACTTAATTTTAGCTGCCTGACCTTCACAACCAAACTGAATAAATCTATCTTGACATAGCTTTTCCATTTCTGCAATTGCTGGTTCTAGATACTTTCTAGGATCAAATGCTGCGGGGTTTTCTTGGAATATTTTTCTAATCGCTCCTGTCATTGCCATACGATTATCAGTATCAATATTAATTTTACGCACACCCATTTTAATAGATTCTTGTAGCTGTTCTACTGGAACTCCATAAGTTTGATCCATTTCACCTCCGTATTGATTAATTAAATCTTGTAATTCTTGAGGAACTGATGATGAACCGTGCATTACTAAGTGAGTATTTGGTAATGCTTCGTGAATTTCTTTAATTCTGCTTAGAGCTAAGATATCTCCATCTGGTTTACGAGTGAATTTATATGCACCATGGCTTGTACCAACTGCAATTGCTAAAGCATCTACATTTGTTTGCTCTACAAATTCTTGAGCTTGTGCTGGTGATGTTAATAGCATTTCTTTATCTAATTTGCCTTCAAAACCATGACCATCTTCTTTTTCACCTTCACCTGTTTCTAATGAACCTAGACAACCTAGCTCCCCTTCAACAGAAACTCCGTGCTTATGAGCAAACTCAACTACTTTTTTTGTAATTTCCACATTGTATTCAAAACTTGCAGGTGTTTTACCATCTTCTAATAAAGATCCATCCATCATTACACTTGTAAAGTTATTTTCAATTGCTGATTTACACACATCAAAGCCATTACCATGATCTTGGTGCATAACAATTGGTAAGTGAGGATACTGTTCAACAGCCGCCATAATAAGGTGTTTTAAAAAGATATCGCCTGCGTATTTTCTTGCTCCGCGACTTGCTTGTAAAATAACTGGAGAGTTAACTTTATCTGCAGCATTTAAAATTGCTTTAACTTGTTCTAAATTATTAACGTTAAAAGCAGGCAGCGCATAGTTGTTTTCTGCCGCATGGTCTAATACTTTTCTTAAATTTACTAATGCCATAGAATTTATTCCCTTTATTATTTATCTTAAAAGCGTTTCTATCATATCATATTTATAGCAAAAAGCAAAAAAAGAAGGAGGCTAAGCATTAGCCTAACCCCCTTTTTATTAATTCGTAAGTACTAAAATTGGTGATTCTGGATACATAAATTCATAATCAGAGACCAATATCTCTTGAATCAGTAAATCTTCATCATAAGAAGCATAATAAAGATTATATTGATATTTTTCTATAGCTAAGTCAACTAAAACCACTTCTTTTAAATCATCTGAGTTAACATCTAAATTAGGGTATTTTGTTTTAAGTACTTCAAGTAGGTTCTCTAAATGAAAATCTATCAAGAAATTTTCATACTCTACCACTAAAGCCTTAGACGCATAGTAAAATAACACATAATCTAAAAGAGGCTCATATTCAATCTCTTCTTTATAAATAGCCACACTGACTTTTGCACGACCATATGCATCATACAAGTCAAAAAAAGCCTCTTCTTGCATTTCTTCGGTGAATTCAAAATCTAGTTTTTTATATATCTTAACTAAACTAGAATATCTATCTAAGACTGCATTTAACTCTTCATCTGTTAATATGTAATTATTTGTAAAAAGCTCATCTTCTAAGTAATTACTATTTTCTGAAATATTATTATCTACAGAAGCACAGCCTACAAATAAAAAAGATACTAACAGTATTATAGCTTTTTTTATATTCATAAAAAATTCTCAAAAAGTCCCAAAAAAGTCAAGGCATTATATGCACGAATTTTAACAAACACCAGAAAAAAATTTATTTTTTTTCTTTTTTATTTATTTCTACATATATCACGTATAACTAATAGAAAAAGACCTCTACATAAAAGGCCTCTTTTCTATTTAATAATTGCTACTTAAGATCAGCAATTACATTAGCTAAAACAGGGTTAGAGCTAGAATCAAGCGAGTCTATATACTCATTAAAAGTTTTATTAACTAACTCTGCAGATAACTCATCGCTAGAATCAAGAGTATCAATCTCTCCAGAATAGTATAACATCTCTCTTTCAAGTGTTAAATTTTCAATAAATACTCTTTTTAATTTTTTAGCTTCACGCTTTGTTAAAGTAATCCCATTTTTTTCATTAATTTGCTTAATAAAAAAAACATTTTCATAAATATAATCTTTTTCAAACTTTGTTAAGTTATTATTGGCATAAGCATTGCTTATAACTAAAAAAAACGCCAGCACTGCTATTAAGATACTTTTTAACATGGC
>DMEM01000154.1 GCA_003450915.1 Alphaproteobacteria bacterium | reverse complement strand
TGTTTTTCTCCATTCATCAGTGCTGGAATTAGTATAGTATTTCTTTATAAATATTTCTACTTATTTTTATGCACTGCAACATCTTTTAGACCGTTTTTTATTGCAAAACATAAAGAATCAGAGTAAATTATAACTATGGAAAGTATATCAACATTAACATTATTATTTAGCTCTGCCTTTATGGCGGCTTCTATTTTGCCAGCTCAATCAGAGATACTGCTAGGCTCATTAATTTCTAAAGAAGTTTATGATGTTTATTTGCTTATTGCAGTAGCATCATTAGGTAATGTATTAGGCTCTGTATTAAACTACGGTATTGGTAAATATTTAATGCACTTTCAAGATCATAAGTACTTTCCGATCAAAAAGAATTTATTAAAAAAAGCTGAAGACTACTTCCATAAATATGATTCAAAAATACTGCTATTTGCCTGGGCTCCAGTTATCGGAGATCCTTTAACTATTATAGCAGGAGCGTTCAGAACAAAAATGTGGGTGTTTTTAGTTTTAGTAACAATTGGTAAATCTATTAGATATTCTATAATTGCTCTATTTGTTTTAATGTAAAAAAATAATAAAAAAGAAAAATAATAAAGGTTAAACTATGACTATAAAAGTAGAAATTAACACATTTGAAGGTGATACAGACCTTAACAAACAAGCTATTGATCATAAGGCTAAAAAACCTGACTGGCTACGTGCAAAAGCACCAATGTCAAAAGAGTTTCATGAACTTGAGTCTTTAGTAAAAAAACAAAACCTGCATACGGTTTGTGAATCAGCAATGTGCCCAAATAGGGGAGAATGCTGGAAATCAGGACACTTAGCTACAATGATTTTAGGTGATATTTGTACTCGTACTTGTGCATTTTGTAATGTAAAAACAGGTAAACCAGGTGAAGTTGATAAAGAAGAACCTGCTAGACTTGGCGAAATGGTTGCTAATTTAAACCTAAAACATATGGTTATGACTTCGGTTGATCGAGATGATTTAGATGATGGAGGTGCAGCTCACTGGGTTGATTGTATTGAAGCTATCAGGAAAGCAAGCCCTTCAACAACTATTGAAATTTTAACTCCAGACTTCCGTCGTACAGAATCATCAATTGACTTGGTAGCAGATGCTCGCCCAGATGTATTCAATCATAATTTAGAAACAGTTCCTCGTCTTTATAGAGAAATTAGACCTTCTGCTAGATACTTTGCATCATTAAGATTATTACAAAGAGTTAAAGAACGTCAGCCAGATTTATATACAAAATCAGGAATTATGGTAGGGCTTGGTGAAACATATACTGAGGTTCTTCAAGTAATGGATGATTTAAGAGAAGCAGGAGTTGACTTTTTAACTATTGGTCAATATTTACGTCCTACAGACAAGCACTATCCGGTTAAAGAGTATGTAACACCAGAAACTTTTAAAGAATACGAACGTATGGCTAAAATTAAAGGATTTCTAATGGTTTCAGCTACAGCAATGACTCGCTCATCATATCATGCTGATAAATTCTTTAATGAGCTTGTAGAAAATAAACGCAAACGCGATGCTGAATTAGGTATAATTAATAAGTAATCAATATCAAAATAAAAAACTCCCAATTATTGGGAGTTTTTTAGTATCTATAAAAAAGTTAACCTCCCCAAAGGGAGGTAGGCTAGGCGGGCCGTTTGGATTATCTCTCTTTACCTCATTGAGGAGAAGCTTTGAGAGTATCGGTTATTCACTGAAAGTGAATTGGCCAGTTTTCCGCAATTTTCATACAAGCTCATATTGAGCGACGCCGGCAGTACCGGCAATTTAAGTAGTGAAACGTTTTCTTGATAAAATAAACATAAGTATTAATTAAAAACAATTCAAGGTTTAATATTGTTTTTTCTTTAAATGTTTTATGCTATAATGTTTGCGCAGATTAAATTTAAATAGGTATTAAAGAAAATGAATAAAATTCAAGCTCTTTTATTTGATTGTGATGGTGTTTTATTAGACACTGAACGTCAAATAAAACAAGAAGTTCACAACTGGTTAACAAAAAAAGACAATTATAATATAACATATGATGAGTTTTATATTAAAACTCGAGGCCAATCAATTAGCGATACTATAAAGTATCTAAATAGCTTAAATGTTGAGGTTTCTGATGATTTCTTTGACTTTTTTGATAAATATTTTATCGAAAATTATAAAAACATGGCTGTAAAAATGAACAATGTTGATAATATGCTTGAATCATTAGCAAATTACCCTAAAGCAGTTTGCTCAAATGGTTTTGTGAGCTTATATACTGATACTTTAGAGCATCATGGCTTAAAAAAACACTTTAATGAATTTTTCGGTATTGAGACAACTAAACATATGAAGCCGAAACCTGATATGTTTTTACAAGCAGCTGAAAGTTTAAACGTTGATATTCAAAACTGCCTTATTATTGATGATAGCTGTCATACCGGTGTTCCTGGAGGTAAAGCAAGCCAAGCAGGTGCCGTTGTTGGTTTTATTGATGAATATGCCGATCGCCAAGCAATGCATGATGCAGGCGCTGATTACATAATTACAGACCTGATTGAACTACCAGAAATTATTAAAAATATTAATGAAGGATAAATAATAAAAATGAGCAAAGTACAAGGTATTTTATTTGATTGTGATGGTGTTTTATTAGAC
>DMEM01000138.1 GCA_003450915.1 Alphaproteobacteria bacterium | reverse complement strand
TTGTTTTGCTTTTGTGATTTTTTGTGTTAAAAATCCTAGAGATTCATAGTGTAAGAAAGCAATAACAAAACTAATTGTTAGAGATATAATTAGTGACATCCAATCTGGATGTATGATGTTTTCTGTCATAAAGTAAACCTTTTTGTTTTATAGTAACATACAAATACTATAATATTATTTTTTAAAAATTTTTCTATAGGAAAAATACCATAAATTTCAGTTTTTTTCAAGTCTTTAGCTATCTTTTAGCGATAAAATAATAAAAATGTTACTTTTGGCACAGAACTTGCTTTTAATGATTATGTATTAAGTTGGAAATTCAAATAATAAAGGTCAAATTTATGAAAAAGTTCTTGTTTTTAGCAGTGTTAGTTAGCATTTCTGGTATGGCAAATGCTCAAAGTTTATCAGCATCGCTGTCAAATAAAATGGACTATTTAATTGCTCGTCAAAACATTGTATCTGCAAATATTGCCAATGCATCAACTCCAGACTATCTAGCAAATGATATTAAATATTCAGCATCTTCAAAGCCAATGGGAGTAATGATGCCTATAAGAGCAACAAATTCAAAACACTTAAGATCAGCAGGAATAGCTAAATCTAAATTTAGAAGAACTCAAGATAAAACATTTATTAGAAACGATGGTAACTCTGTAAGAATTGATGAACAAATGTTAAAAATGGCAGAAATTCAACAAGAATATACAATGGCAACAAGATTGTTTGCAAAACACATGGCTATGCAAAAAATGGCTGTACAGGCTAAGTAAGATAGTTAAGGGAGATTAGTTATGGATTTAATGGATTCAATGTCAGTATCAGCTTCAGGAATGAAAGCTCAAACTATAAGAATGAAAGTTGCTGCAGAAAATATTGCAAACGCAAACTCAGTTGTTGGTAAAGATGGTGTTAACCCATACCAAAGACAAATCGTATCATTTCAGTCAGTTGTAGATTCAAAAACAGGTATTAATAAAGTAGAAGTATCTGATATTTCAGTTGATAATAAGCAATCATATAAGTACGAATATAACCCTGCGCATCCAATGGCTGATAAAAATGGCTTGATTAAACTGCCAAATATTAGTACACTAAAAGAGAAAACAGATTTAAAAGATGCTGCAAGAGCTTATGAAGCGAACCTTTCGGCAATTGATGCGGCAAAGTCTATGATGTCAAAATCGTTAGATATGTTAAAGTAAAGCTAGCAGCTTTACTTTAACATATCTAGAAGAATAAAATGATGTTTTATTCTTTAAGTGAAGAAAAAGGAAAATAAAATGCCAGTAGAAAGTATTAAACAACAGGTAATGTCAGCACTAGATGGTGCTGCTACTTCTTCAGTTGCTAGCCCTACAGATGCAAAAGCATTTACTGATTTAGTAGGTGGTGCTGTAGAAGGTGCCTTAGAAAAGCAAAAATTAGCAGAAACACTATCCATTCAAGCAACTCAAGATCCTCAAAGTGTTAATATGCAAGATTTAATTACAGCAGTATCACAAGCAGAACTTAGTTTACAAACAATGGTTACAATGCGTGATAAAACAGTAGAAGCATATACAAAAATAATGGATATGCCTATCTAATAGAATTTTTTTAGGGGTGAGTATGAGTTTATTTAATTTAAAAGCTAGCCGTCATCCTGAACTTGTTTCAGGGTCTCAAGAAAATAGTTTAAAAAAAGGAGCTATGTTTGGTCTTGATGCCAGAATTGCTCTTGTTATTTTTGGTCTTGTCGGCTTAATTACATCTGCTAGCTTAATTCACACGATTAAAGAAACTAAATCTGGCTTAATTATTTATGAGCTTTCTCAAATAAAAAAAGCAGTCGAGGTTTATGAAATAGATACTGATAGCGAATTGCCATTTGTTTCAGCTTCTATTTTTAATATTGGGGAGTTAGTTAATAGTTCAGTAAAAGGTTGGAAAGGTCCATATCTTGAATATAAGCAGCAAGCGGGTGTGGATTCAAATAGATATTTTCTAACAGAAGATGCCGGCCGTTTTTCTATATTTCAAGCAAAAGATAGAGCAGCAGCTGCGGTTTCTGATACACCTTATGTTGCCTGTGATGCTTCTTCAGCTTGTTATATTTGGGTTTTATTTGAGCCTGTATCAGGTGTTAAATTAAGTACAGCCTATCAAGATTTGTTAGATAAAGAATATGATGATAAAGATGGCTTTTTAACAGGTAAGGTTCAGCAATATAATGCTAACTTGCTTTTCCGATTGGGGTTAAGAGAGTATTACTAAAGTTACTATTAGTGGGAAAGTTGGCATATAGCCAGCTTTTTTATTTGAAATGTCAGGAAAAAAATTATACCATTAAATATAAGATAGTATCTTTACAATCCCCTTGTGTGGGCGGAGGTATGTTATGTTTACCGAAAAGATGAAAGACGCTAAGTCTGTTTATAGCTTGTTAAAAAAAGGCAAAAAAGCTTGGTGTATAGGGCGTCTCGTAAGCTGTGGGGAGCACGATTGCGATTTGGACCTGTTAAATCGCGTCATTAACGAGAATGATGATAGTCCTAGTGGCTTAATATCGAACGAAAATAATAAAATTGGGTCATATAATATCAAGTTCGATTAATAGCCCGTAAAAAAAAGCTCTGATTGTATGTTCAGAGCTTTTTTATTGTCTAAAAAGCTTGATAAACTAAATAGGTATTACTATACTATTCTTACATAATTTATTTACCTATTTATTTAGGTTGTAGCGTAATGTTTTAAAAAATAAAATTTAGCTTTGCTAATTATGGTTCAATTATTGTAAGGGAATGCCTATGCAACTGAATGCGTCAGATTTAATGCAAGCAAAAATAAAAAATAAAGGTAGCCGTCAAGCGACAATCAATGGCGAGTTATGCTCGTACAGTGATTTGATTCATTTGATTCGAATCTACTGTCTTTATTTGGTTAGAACACCTAATGGTGAGCTTAAAGCTACCGACTGTAGCATTGCATTAAATGGCAGTCGACGTTTAGTCTAACTTAAAAGGAGTGTTATTATGCTGAAAACGCGTATAAATCTCATGATTCAAGCTCTTAGTCGTTTACCAGGCTACGGGGTTGTTCATGAAGATGAAGTAATGTTCGACGGTTTGAGTTGTTCAGAAAAGTACCTGGTGCCAACGGCTAAAGCTAATGGCTTTCAAGTTGAACGGAAGACTCACAAAAATGTAAACTACATTAATATCAGAGAAAATTCTATTAGCTAAGGAGTTAGAATGGTAGTACAGAGTATTATCTATGCAGTATTAAAGGGCAAGTCAACAGCCTTGATTGATAACGGTAAAGTTCTTTGCGGAGGGCTAAGCTGTTTAGAATCAGAGCTAAAAGACGCTGCTGATGATCAAGGTCTAGTGGTAGATACATCTAAGCAGTTTTTAGGCCTGCATAAGATGCCTCATTTTATTGATGGAAAGTTATTCTAATGTCTAGCTCTCTTAAATATCGACAAAAACCCAGCATTAGCTGGGTTTTTTTATTATGTCTAAAACTATTATTTTAGTTTTTCTTTTAAGATTTCATTAACCATTGCTGGGTTTGCTTTACCTTGAGTTTTTTGCATAACTTGGCCAACGAACCAACCTAAGATTCTATCAGCACCGTTTCTGAATTTCTCAGCATTAGCTTGACCAAGATCTGAAGCAATAACTTCATCAATAATTGGTTCAATTGCAGAAGTATCTGTAATTTGAACCAGACCTTTTTCTTCAACGATAACTTTAGGATCTTTTGATGTAGCAACCATTTCTTCAAATACTGTTTTAGCAATTTTACCTGAAATAGTCTTATCAACGATTAAACCTACTAGCTCACCTAACTGTTTAGCAGAAACAGGAGTTTCGTGTAATTCTAAGTCTTGCTTGTTTAAAATAGCAAATAGTTCAACGATTAACCAGTTAGCACATAGTTTAGCATCTTTACCAGCTTCAAGAACTTCTTCATAGAAATCTGCAGTTTCTTTGCTTGATGTAATAACTTCAGCGTCATAAGCAGATAATTCATAGTCAGCCATTAAACGAGCTTTCTTTTGCTCAGGTAGTTCTGGCATTGTTGCTTTAATAGCTTCAATTCTTTCATCTGAAATTCTTAATGGTAAAATATCAGGGTCTGGGAAATAACGGTAATCATGAGCATCTTCTTTTGATCTCATTGATCTTGTTACGCCTGCATCTGGATCCCATAGAATTGTTTCTTGTTGAACTTCGCCACCGTTTTCAATAATGTCAACTTGGTGGTTTGCTTCATAAGTAATCGCTTTAATGATGTTTTTAATAGAGTTAACGTTTTTAATTTCACGACGAGTACCTAGTTTGTGTTCTCCTTTTTTACGAACAGAAACGTTAACGTCACAACGCATTGAACCTTGAGACATATCACCATCACAAATATCAATATACTGAACAATAGCTCTTAGTTTTTTAACGTAAGCTGCAACTTCTTCAGGTGTTCTAAAATCAGGGAATGAAACAATCTCTAATAATGGAACGCCAGCTCTGTTTAAGTCAACATGTGATACACTATTTGAGCCTAAGTCATGTACTGATTTACCAGCGTCTTCTTCTAAATGAGCTCTTTCAATACGGATAGTTTTTGTAGAACCATCTTCTAAAGTAACATCTAGCACACCTTTGCCAACAGTAGGTAAGTCAAACTGTGAAATTTGGTAACCTTTTGGTAAGTCAGGGTAGAAGTAGTTTTTTCTAGAAAATACTGATACTGGAGCGATTTCAGCATTAATAGCTAGACCAAATTTAATAGCAGAAGTAACAGCTTCTGTGTTTAATACTGGTAGCATGCCAGGCATTGCTAAATCAACTGCGTTTGCTTGAGTGTTTGGCTCTGCACCAAAGTTAGCTATTGAAGTTGAGAATAGTTTTGTTTTTGTTTTAAGCTGAGCATGAATCTCAAGGCCCATAACAATTTCATAATCTTTATTGTATAATGTCATTTTGAAATTCCTCTTACTTGTTCATATCTTCAGCTTTTTTAGCTGCTTGTAATACTTTTGCATCATCGAATGCTTTACCTAAAATTTGTAAACCAACAGGTAGACCTTCAGGAGTGAATCCCGCAGGAACTGAAATACATGGAATACCAGCTAATGCTGATGATACAGTGAAGATATCACATAGGTACATCGCAATAGGGTCATCGATCTTACCGCCTAATTCAAATGGTAGCTCTGGAGTTGTTGGAGCAAAAATAACGTCAACTTGTTCAAATGCTTTTTCAAAGTCTAAAGAAAGTAAGCTTCTAACTTTTTGAGCTTTTGAATAGTAAGCATCATAATAACCAGATGATAGAACATAGTTACCAACCATGATTCTACGTTTTACTTCCCAGCCGAAACCAGCTGAACGTGATTTAGCGTAAGTGTCACTTAGGTTTTCGCCTTCAACTCTTAAGCCGTATCTCATGCCATCATATCTTGATAGGTTAGCTGCAGCTTCAGCTGGAGCTACGATATAATAAGTTGGAACTGCATATTTTGTGTGAGGTAGGCTAATTTCAACAATTTCAGCACCTGCTGCTTTAAATTGCTCAACTTTAGCATTAATAACATCTTTAACTTTTTGATCAACACCATCAACGAAATATTCTTTTGGTAAACCAATTTTTAGGCCCTTAACTTCTAGGTCGTTAATAATTTCATCGTATGCTTCAACAGCAACATCTGCTGATGTAGAATCTTTTTCATCAAAACCTGATGCTGCTCTAAACATTAGTGCAGTATCTTCAACTGAACGAGCCATGAAACCAGCCTGGTCTAAGCTTGATGCAAATGAAACCATACCAAATCTTGAACATCTACCATATGTAGGACGGAAACCAACTGTGTTAGTAAATGAAGCAGGTTGTCTTACTGAACCACCTGTATCAGAACCAGTTGCACCAAAGCACTGAAAGTCAGCTAAAGCAGCTGCAGAACCTGATGATGAACCACCAGCAGTTAGTTTTTCTTCTTCTTTAATTGGGTTGATTGTATCACCAAAAGCAGAAGTTTCACCTGAACCACCCATAGCGAATTGGTCCATGTTTAATTTACCTAAGAAGATTGCTCCTTCATCAAGTAGGTTTTGTGTAACTGTAGATTCATAAGGAGGGATAAAGTCTGCTAGCATTTTTGAAGCTGCAGTTGTTTTAATTCCTTTAGTACAAAATAGGTCTTTAATACCTAAAGGAACACCTTCAAGCATGCCAGCTTCACCATCATCTAGTTTCTGGTCTGAAATTTCAGCTTGTTTAAGAGCTGTCTCTTCACAAATAGTGATGTATGCATTAATAGAATCATTTCTTTCTTTGATTCTTTCTAATGCTGCTTTTGTTACATCAACAGAACGTAGTTCACGAGTTTTTAATTTCTCGATAAGCTCTGTGATAGTTAGTTTTAAAATGTCGTTCATTTCTTTTTTCCTTTTAAAATTTACCTTTAAGCAATTTTTAGCTAAAAGATTTTTTCTTTAAATTTCTTTTTTTATCTTGTTTCTGCACGTTCGTCTTCTAAAAACTCAACCCAACTAGTAAATCTTGTTTCAGAATCTTCGTGTAAATCTGCAGAATCGAAAATTAAAATATTATCTTGAGGAATGCCTGCGGCTAACGCTGCTGAAACTCCAATTAAACTATCTTCAGCAACAAGTGCTTCTTCAGGTTTAATTTTAAATTCTTTTAAGGCTGCTTTAAAAACATCCGGCTCTGGCTTTTTCTTTAAACCACCTGCAGTACCTTGATAAAGGTCCATCTCAACATCAACTTTATCAAAAACAGGTTTTGATAGGTCGATATTTCCATTTGTACAAACTGCAAGCTTTAAACCTTGTGCTCTTAGTTTGTTTAGGCATTCATTTACCCCATTAATTGGCTGAGAAATTTCAGCATATAATTTAGAGCCTTCAATTAATGCAATATCTAAAAGTTCTTTATCTTCAAAACCTAAGATCTTTTTAAGTTTATCAGGGTAATTTAAACCTGTTAGTTCCTCAAAAGTTATTTCAGATTTTATGCCGTGATGCTTTAATGCTAAATCTTTCATTATTTCAATAGATCCAATCTCAGAATCAAATAGAGTTCCATCCATATCAAATAGAACTGCTTTGATGTTTTTGCCTCTCATAAAATGAAAAATTGTTTTAGCCATTATTTAGCTTCCTCTTTAAAATTTTATCTATAATTAGTCCATAATTTTTGGAACAACAAAGAATCCCATTTCTGTTGATGGAGCATTGCTCTGTAAATTATCTCTTGAAATCTGATTTTGAGGATTATCTTGTCTTTGTGGTGTAGACGCATTTTTAACAACGCTAGTCATACCTTCTACATTTTCTGTATCAACTTCTTGTAGTTGTGATACAAAGTCAAAAATTTTACCGAACTCATTTTGCAGAGTTGCTTTTTCTTCCTCGTTAAAGTCTAATTGACTTAATCGAGCAAGTTTTTCTACAGTTTTTATATCAACTTCACTCATAATAGATTTTTTCCTATTTCTGTGTTATATTTAGAATCAAGCAACAATAAAGATATGTCTGGTTATTATAAAATAACATGCACAAAATTTATTATTATTTGAAAAACTAAGATAGGATACCATAATTTATGCCATTTCGCAAGCTAGAACAGCTACCAAGTAGCGGAAAAATATTGTGTTTAGACGTAGGCAAGAAAACCCTAGGAATCGCTATTTGCGATAAGTTTAGAACAATTGCAACAGCATATCCTACAATTAGACGAACAAAGTGGAAAGTTGATAAGCAAATTATAGCAAAATATATTGAAGAAAACACTATTGAGTGCTTTGTTGTTGGCTGGCCTGTTAATGCTGATGGATCAAAATCATCATCAACCGATGCTGCTGAAAGCTTTGCAGATACTTTAGAATCAACCTTTGAAATGCCTGTATTATTATTTGATGAAACTTATTCAACAAAACAAGCTGAAGAGGCAATGCTTTCAACAGGTATGCGTCGTAAAAAAGCTAAAGAAAGAAATTTAGATTCAGTTGCTGCTAGTTTTATCTTGCAAAATTTATTAGAAAGTTTATAATATCAACTAATAGGTGTAAGATATAAAAAGGATAAAAAATGTTAACGCAAGCTCAATTTAATTTATTAAGATTAGTTCGATCAGAAAATATCGGTAATGCAACATTACGTAAGTTGCTTGAAAAATATTCTAGTGTTGAAAATGTGTTAGCAAATATAGCTGAAATAAACTCAAAGCTAAAAAGAAAAATAAAATTAGCTTCACAAAAAGAAATTAAACAAGAAATTGACCTACTAGAAAGTCTAGGTGGTCAATTTTTATTTGAAGAAGACGATGTTTATCCTGATCAATTAAAATTTATTGCTGATAATCCAATTGTATTAAGCTGTATAGGTGATATCTCATTGCTTAAAAGAAAGCAGGTGGCGATAGTCGGTGCACGATCAGTTAGCCCGCTTGGAGTTAAGCTAACTCGCAAAATGGCAGGGACTTTAGCTAAAAGAGGATATGTTGTAACATCCGGTAT
>DMEM01000036.1 GCA_003450915.1 Alphaproteobacteria bacterium | reverse complement strand
TTAGATATGATTGTCATTAAAGACTTAGAAATAGTTGGAATTATTGAGAATGCTGTTCCTCAGTCTTTAGATATTTTAACTATTGGTAAACCATCTGATAAAGTTTTAGAGCTTAACTCAGGGCAAGTTAAACTAAAAGGCATTAAAGTTGGTGATACAATTGCCTGCAATAGATAATAAGCTATTACGTATAAAAAGCTCCGAGAAGGAGCTTTTTATTATCTTATACCTAATCTTTTATTTATCTAATAAATGATTCTCCAGCGTTTGATACTCTAATCATTGCTAAGTTATTTTCAACTGCTCTTGTTTTAGCAATTAAAGCATGTTGGTATGGAGCTACTGTTCCGTAGAACCAAGCATCATTAGTAATATTTGTTAAAATTGTATTCTTATCTTCTATATTTTCTTTTACAAAAAACGGGAAAATTGCTTCATAACAAATTAAGCCTAGATATTTCTTACCATTAAACTCTACAGTATTGGCAATTGACCCCACTGAAAAGTCTTTGAAGTTATTTGTAAAGTTTTTAATAAATGGTAGAAAGTCTCTAAACGGCATAAATTCACCAAATGGAACTAACAGAATCTTATCATAACGCTTGTAATCTGTTTTACTCACAAAGTACATTGTATTGTAAATATCATAGTCATTATAAGCAGGAGCTCCAACAATTAGAGTCTGGTTTTTACCTAAAGAACGTTGTAATAATTTTAATAGACTGTCTTCTGTATTAATTGGATATGGAACAGCCATTTCTGGTAAAACAACAACTTCTACTTTTTTATTATACTTAACTTTTTTAACTTGTTCTAAATAGCTAAATACTTGTTTACGCATTTTAATTCTATCAAATTTATGATGTGTTGTTGTATCAATTTGAATCAGCTTTGACTCTGCTGAAAGTTTTTCAACATTTGATTTATCAAGTGCATTAAATCTAACTAAACCTAATGTAAACCAAGATACAAATACAATAACAGCAACTAACATAGCTTTTTTGTTAAATGTAGCAATTAGACTTGATATAAATAAAATTAAGAAAGAACAAACTAAAATAGTACCTAGCTCACTTGCTTGTAATAATGCATCATTACCTGCGATCGAATAACCTACTAAATTCCAAGGGAACCCAAAAACAGAAAGGCTTCTAATAAATTCAGCTGTTAGAAAAACTGTAGGAACTAATAAGATATTTTTAATAAGACCATCTTTAGCTTTATTAAATATCATAAATAGAAAAACATATATTAGTGTTAAAATTGCAGCCATACCAGCAACAAGCAATGGCATAAAGTAAACTAAGTAAGGTTCAGGCGAGTTATATAAAAAAGAATTACCAACCCAATGTAAATTTACAACATTAAAGATATAAGCAAATATTGTAAAATACCATAATTTTTGTTTATTTGATGCTGCTAATGTTAATGTGTAGTTTAAAGCAATAAAACTAACAAACATCAAAGGCCAAATAGAAAATGGCGCATAAGCAAATATTGAAATACTTGCCATTAGCACAAGATTTAGCTTAGGCCAACTACTCATGTAACTTTTTAATAATTGGCTAACTGAATTAAGTGAGTTCTTAAGCTGTTTCATAGTTTTCTTCTGTCTCTTGTTTTTTTGACTTATCTGTATTAATTAATTCAACTTTATTGATTTTTCTAGGATCAACATCAAGAATTTTAATTTTCCATTTATCTGAAATAATAATTTCTTCACCAACTTCTGGAATTTTTTTAACTAGTTGATAAATTAGACCTGCAACAGTTTCAAAGTCATCTTCATCTTCTTTAACAGAATAGCTAAATGATGGAACTTTTTCTGTTAAAATATCAATTTCTAAACGAGGGTCAACAAGATAGCTGTCTTTTTTTATTGGTTTTAATAAATCTTGAAGTTCATCATCTTCTTCTTCAATATCACCAACAAACTCAGATAAAATATCTTTAACTGTAATAACACCAGATGTTCCACCATATTCATCAACTACAACAGCAATTTGATGTCTGTTGTTCTTCATTTGAGAAATAACTTTTGGTAAGTTTAGGTTTTCAGGAACAAATGTACAGTGCTTTATAATATGCTTTAAAGCAAACTCTTCTTTATTATGAATATAATCTAACATATCAGATAAACCAACAACACCAATTAATGAGTCAATATTATCACTAACTACAAGTAGCTTGTTAAAACGAGTTTCTTTAAATTTTTCAATAATTGTATCAAAATCATCTTTAATATCAACATAAGCAAGCTCAGAGTTTGGAACACAAACTTCATCTGCCTGTAAATCATGAAAACGCATTGCTGATGATAACAGCTCTTTTTCTTGGTCTGTTAATGGAGTTTCGTTTGAATCTTCTCTATTCTCTTCAATAATCTTTGAGAGATCTTCATCAAACTTATTTCTTTTTGAAAATGCTTCAAATAATCTCATGGTCTTACCCTTCTGTTCTTTCAATATATGGATTTTTAATTTCTAAACGTTGTAAAACTTTAATTTCAATATCTTCCATAATTTCAGCTTCTCTTTCATCAATATGATCAAAACCAAATACATGTAATACTGAATGAACAACTAAGTGAGCAAAGTGCTCTTCTACTGGTTTATTTTGCTGTTTTGCTTGCTCTTGAACAACAGGAACTGCAAAAATAATATCTCCAATATATGTAAATTCTTCGTCTTCTGCAAAATCTGCAAATTCATCATCTAAGTCCTCTTCAAATGAAAGAACATTAGTTGCGTAATCTTTACCTCTGTATTGCTTGTTTAGCTGATGAACTGTTTCATTATCTGCTAATTTCATAGATAATTCAAACTTTTCAGCCTTTGGACATTTTAGTGTTTGTAACAGTTCTTTTACTGTTTTTTTTATAATACTCAAGTAATCAAAGTTTATTTCTTGAGCATATTCGTTGCTAACAAATATATTGCAACTATCAAATTCTATAGTATGTTCTATAAAACTG
>DMEM01000203.1 GCA_003450915.1 Alphaproteobacteria bacterium | reverse complement strand
GTTAAATAACTGTGCAAAAAATGACTTTACAAATTTATCTTTAAATATTTTTAAGTATTCTTCTTTAAACTGATCTTCTGGCTTTATAATATATACGAGAAAATATATTGCAAAAGCTAATGAAATACCAATCAACGCTTCATCTGCATTTATTAGGAGCCCTAATACTATTACTAATAAAAAAACAGGGATACCTAAAGTACAAACCTGCTTTTTTCTTTTATTAGATTCTTTTACTTTTTCAAGTCTTAAAGACTCTAATGATGCTAAATCTTGTTGAATAGCACCATTAAAAATCTTTTCAGCTTGTTCTGATAATTTTAAATTAACAGTCATAACTCACCTCTTAGTTTAGGAAATCATCAGCGTTAACTGCTTTTCTTTCAATCTCTGGAATTTCAAAGTAAGCTGGCATATCAACTTTAACCATTTTAGCAATTAAGTTACCAGGGAAAATTTCTACTGAGTTTTTAAGAGCTGTTAATGCAGAGTTATAATTTCTTCTTGATGCTGAGATATGCTCCTCAACATCAGCAAAAACTCTTTGAGCTTCAACCATGTTTTCTTGAGATTTTAAATCTGGATAATTTTCAACAGAAACCATTAAACCAGACATTTTATTTTCTAACATCCCTTCAAGTTTAAATCTTTCTTCACTATTTACTGCTGCATTACCTTGCGATGCTTTTAAAACATCAGCACGTAATCTTGTTACTTCTTCTAATAGTTCTTTTTCATGAGTCATAAATTTATTAGCTATTTTTAGAATATTAGGAATTAAGTCTGTTCTTTTCTTCAATTGAACATCAATTCCAGAGAAAGCCTCTTTTACTGCGTTGTTTTTTGTCACAATTGACACATACCAAAAGTAAACCACAGCAAGCGGGCCTGCAATTATTAATATTGAAACTAAATCCATTAATCAAAATCCTTTATTATTTATATATACTAATCAGTAAACTTATTATGGATTTATTTATTTGATAATTCAACCAAACGAGGCTATATATTCATAAAAAAATATAGCTAATGTGATTTTTTTGCCATCATTTTGTAGATTTTGATTGAAAAATATTTTTTTTACGTGTAGAATTTATCTTGTAATGTATTATTTTTAACCGAAATCATAAATATAAATAGAATGTTAACTCAAAATTAATATTAGTTAATGTTTTTTTAGAGTCAAACAAAAGCTCTATCTCTTTTTATGACTTTGGTATCTTCATTAACAAAATAAATTATAGGTAAAAACAATGATGAAAAAAAATCTTTTAGTTACAGCATCAGTGCTAGTATTAGCAGCATGTGCTAACAATAGCCAAGATGTTGACTTAACAGAACAAAACTTAGAAATTCAACCAAGCGTACAACAAGACGCTTACCAACAAACTAACAAAGTTGAAGAAGGCGAAGGATTCAATATGGCAGTAAGCTATGATGGAATCGATGCTTCTATTTTAGATGAAAAAACTCTACAATTAAGACAAGACTTAGCTTCAATTACAACAAATAAAGTATTATTTGGTTTTGACTCATCTGCTGTAGATGAAACAGCAAAAGCAGATCTTACATTAATTGCAAACTTTGTTTTAGCAAACGATAGTATTGCTTCTATTATTATCCAAGGTCACGCTGATGAAAGAGGTACTAGAGAGTACAACCTTGCATTAGGTGAAAGAAGAGCTGTTGCTGTTAAAAAATATCTTGTTGGTTTAGGATTAAATGCTGAACAAATTGAAACAATTTCATTTGGTAAAGAGCAACCTGAAGATCCTTCTCACAACTCTGCTGCATGGAATAAAAACAGAAGAGCTGTAATCTTATTAGGCTCAGCTGAATAATTTTACTATCCCAAAAATTATTCATAAATCACAAGCTAAAATAATTTAGCTAGATTTTATGTGCTTAATTTAAAAATTTATTTTGAGGTTTTATTAAAGTGATGAAAAGAACTCTACTTCTAACAACAAGTGCTATTATCGGCTTAACTAGCATTGCTAATGCACAAACTCCTGTTGAAGCAAAAATCAACAGAATTGAAAAACGTATGATTGCTATAGAAAAACAAGTTTATTCTGGCAAAAGCTCTACTAGCGTAGGCGTATCTGCTGATAATAAACTATTAGCAAATACACAAGCAGAATTAGCAAATATGCAAGAACAAAATGCCAAGCTTTACGGTAAAATTGAAGAGCTAAGCTATGCCGTTGAAAAACTAGCAGAGCAAGTTAAGTTAGTGTCAGAAGATTTTGACTATCGCTTGAATGAAATTGAAAGCAATAAGGATGCTTCAGCTCCTGTACAAAAAACAGAAAAGACAGCTGATAAAGGTATTGAAATTGGTACAGCAACAGCATCAACTTCTAAAGCTGTAACACCTGCAAAGGGTAATAAGCATGTTGCTAGAACAAAGGCTTCTGTACCTAATAAATTAAGCCCAGAAAAACTATATGAAAAAGCATATAATTATTTAACATTAGCAGAATACAATAAATCTGCTGATTGGTTTGAGACTTTTATCGATAGATTCCCTCAACATAAATATGCAGATAACTCATTTTACTGGTTAGGTGAAATTTCATTAGTTCAAGGCAAATCAAAAGATGCTGTATCTAAATTTGCTAAAGGGCTAAAAACATTCCCTAACGGTGCGAAGGCTCCTGCTAACTTACTAAAAATTGGCGTAGCATTTAAGCAAATGGGTAATAATACTCACGCTAAAAACTCATGGAATAAGCTAATAAAAGATTATCCTAATACTCCAGAGGCTAAAAAAGCAAAACTATATTTAAAAGATTTATAATTGGTAAAAGTGAAAAATACATTACATAATAAATTAAATGATTCAATAGCATACTTACCATCAGGAAAGTATGCTATTGCAGTTTCAGGGGGCAGTGATTCATTAGCTCTTCTGTATTTGTGTGCTAAATTTTCAAAAGATAATTTTATTGCAAAATCAAACTCATATTTAGCAAACGATTTAGGTAACTTATTCCAAAGAGTATTAAGCTTTGCACATAAAAACTTTGATGGTAAAATTCCTGCATTAGGTGAACTAACAACAAAAGATAAAGAGTTTTTAGCTCACTTTGATGGCTTAGCTGATAGAGTAGTTGCTCATATGAATGAGTATAAAGTAAATAAAGCAATTGATGAAGTTTGGGCTTGTGTAAGACTTTCTAATAAATATATGGAAGATCAACATCCATGGACTTATAAAAAAGAAGATCCTGCAAAATGTGGTCATATCTTAAGAGTTCTAATGGAATCATTTAAGTTCTTAGCTTGTCTAACTCAGCCATTTATTCCAACTGGAGCTGAAAAGCTAATCAAGCAATTAGGTTATGAAAAACTAGATATTTCAGATCTAAAAGAATTAATTGATCTAGAAACAGGTAAAGAGTTCGATAAGCCAGAAGGCGTATTCATGAGAATTCAAGCTGAAGAAAAATAAGTTTTAAACAAATAAAAAAGAGAGACCTTACGGTCTCTCTTCTTATCGTAGATTCTTAAGCAAAAGCTTGATGAATATAAGTATTCAATGAGCTTAGTTGATTATAAAGTTCGGAGTTGCGTTTTGCACTGGCTGGTATCGCCTCGGCGTTAATAAAATTAATGATTGAATAGCTCGTAGGCTGTGGCCATGATACGTAATTATTCATAAGCCTTTCAACGCAGTCGTCAACGGACTTGATGATCTTTTTATTAATATCATCATCTTCAATAGATTGAAAAGCCCGAACCAAATTGTCTGCCGCATTATTGTATAGACTTATTTGTTCTGAAGATAAAATAATTGACTGTTCAATCAGAGTGTTTGAATCCTCAGAGCTATCGGTAATCTCTACAGCAGGATGTTGAATCTCAAGAAGATCAAAGTAAGCCATCTCATAAAAAACTTCTTTTACCTTGTCTTTACTGAAGTGCTGATTAATATCTCTATCGTTATCGTAGAGATTATTAAAGGTATCTTCGAGATCCAAAGGCGTATTTGCAGGGGATTTCTGCCATGCTAACGGCAAATGTTCCAGAAGATTGCGAATGGTATGTCTTTTAATTCCTTCATTGTAGATGTGTAGTAGTTTAAAAACATCACTTGGTTCAATCAAGCGAATAGCAGTGTCAATTTTGATTTTCTTATTGCTAGGATAAGCCTTAAAAGAAGGTAAGGCTTCGAATAGGGTTTGAAAAGTAGGCATAAAGACCTCTCTTATTTTTATAAAAAGTATTATTAGAGTGAGATCTTATTATAATTAAAAATATATATTTTTCAAGTAAAAAGAGACCCGTAGGTCTCTTTTTTATTATATGTGTAGCAACTTAATGCTCTTCGTAAATACAGCGCGATAATGCCATAAATAAAACATTATCTTCGTGCGATAAGTTCTGCGGCTTTATGTTTCCGATAATATTATCGGAAGATTCAAGTGTTGGGTTACCTGAATCGATAAGCGTTGCAATTTGCTCTAGCGTTTCAACTGCAAACAAGCAGCCAGTAACAGAGCTTTTGTCAGGAAGGCTGGTGCTGCCTTCGCTGATTGATTTGAAGACTTCTTTTACTTGTTCGGCATTATCGCCAGCAGCATGTGGATTACATGCTAGAAAGCGTAGAAAGGCGGTTGCAACTTTTTGAGAGGCAGGAGTAAAAATATTATTTTCCATGGCTCTAAATCCTTTTGCTAAAAAACGGAATGTATCATTTAAGAATACCTATTATAGGGTAGTTTTATTTTATTTCAAGATAAAAAAGAAGCCAGCAGGCTCCTTTTTTTGTTATTTGTTTTTAACAACAGCTATTTGTTCCAAAAATAGCGTCGTAAAGATCTGATTTCTGCTTTTTGCATATCAGATAAATCGCTTTTTGAAGTCTCTAGGTATTTAATGATATGATCTTTATCAGGATCAATGTTTCCGTTCAAAACTTCATTAATGCATGAGAATACCAATTTTTCCATCCAGTGATTCGGATGCCACTTTAAATTATTAGCAAAGCCGGCATTATTTGATATTTTTTGAAATATTAATTTTGTTTCTGTATTTCTTGAAATATCATGATTGCTAGAGATGTAGTCAACAAAAGCAGCTGCCAATTTTTTAGTATGATAGTTTGCCGAAGAACTATTTTTTTTACTATTTTCAATGATTGAATCGTAAGCTTGTTTAAAATAGCTATAAAATTTTTCAGTAAGCTCTTGTTTGTTTTTAAAGATTGGCTTGTTATCAAGCTCTTTAAAAGGTGTAGTTAAAATAAACTCAACTTTTTTTACATCAGTTGAACAGGCTGCTGATAGCTCTCTGACTGTTTTTTCTAAAGTGTAGAGAGTCATATCATAGTTAAAAACAGAACTACAGCGTAACTCTGCGAATGTAAGCCTCGGGTCATTATATTTTGGTGAAATAGTAGAAGGGAATGTTCTTAGGTTATCAAGGAGGCTATCTTTGTGATCAATCTCCCTATGGTCAATGTAAATATTTGCTAGGGCCACTGCAAAAGTATGTAGTACGATTATTTCTTCATTAAAAACATCGATTAGCTCAAAAATATCAGAGCTAGAAGCTTGTTTAAAAGCAGTATCAAAATCAATTTTTTCTTTTACATCTTCTTCTATTACAAGATATGCAAGAGAAGGAACATGTGAAGATACGACAAGTAGTTCTTTATTCATAACTAGTACCTCATTGTAAAATTTGTAAACGAAAATTGGTTGTTTAGGTTTTAATATAAGCTTTAAATTTCTAGGTTCAAGATTAAAAAAGAGACCCGAAGGTCTCTTTTCTCGAATTTAGGAGTTCCTACAGGTCAATATCATCCCAGATGAAAACGGTTCCTGCGCAAACTTTTTCAATATTGCTTACCTGATTGTTAAAGTGCTCACCAATCAAGCTTTTTCTTGGTATAGTATTTTCGTGAATCGGGGAGGTTAGATAGTTTTTAAAGTATTTGGGGTTGTAAAAACTATAAGCTTCATCTTCATTTATCAAAACATCAAAAACTGAGATTAAAATGCAGCTTACAATATAGTCGAACTGATATTTGTGCCCCTTTTTGGTCCGTGATTGGTACAGAACTTTTTTTAGTGCAGCTATAGCTTTTTTTACCTTATTTTGATCAATGTCTTTTTGTTTTGCAAAATGGGTTATTTCGCATAACAGACCATATTCATCCTTATGGATGAATTTCAGGTTGATAGCTTTACCGTAAGTTAGAGCCATATCAGCTAGTTTTGCCGCTAAAATAGAGTTTTCAGAGGGTAATTCTCGGGCTTCTTGTGTACTCATAATACCGTCTCCAGAGAAGGAACAGGAACAAAATGTTATTATCTATATTAATATGATGTAAAAATTCAGGAATTTCAAGTCCAAAAAGTAAATATAATAATGTAGTAAAAAGCTTGTGGTTTTTATCTTGTTGTTTTTAAACAAAATCACTCATAAATATTTGACAACAAGGGGTAGAAAAATATATTATAGTTACGATATACTAATTAATCTTGAGTTAGGGTGCTATATAATTATATACTGACCCATATTTAAAAGTTTAATTACTATAAATAGAAATTAAGGAAGATTATGAAAAGTTTTTTAAAGACAGAAAATATGGTAGTTGATTCACACTGCCATTTAAATAAAATAAAACAAGATTTAGATACTGTAATTAAAAACGCTGAAGAAAACGGCGTTAAGTATATGCTTACTATTTGCACAGAGCTTGCAGATGTTGATGAAATTAAACCAATTGTAAAAAAATATAAGAATGTGTTTTGCTCTTTTGGTATCCACCCTCATTCTGTAGAAAATGAAATGCTTTCAGTTGAGCAAATTATGCAGTTTGCCAAATCAGCTAATGCTATTGCTATTGGAGAAACAGGCTTAGACTATTTTTATGATTATGCAGATAGAAAAAGCCAAAAAGAAAGCTTTAAAAATCATATTATAGCAGCCTCAAAACTTAATTTACCTGTTATTATTCATACTCGTGAAGCTGAAGATGATACTATTTTAGTTTTAGATGAAATGCGTAAATTGTATGACTTTAAAGCAATTTTTCACTGTTTTTCATCTGATGTTCGTTTAGCTGAATATGCTGTAAAAAATGATATTTATATGTCTGCTTCAGGTATTTTGACATTCAATAAAAGTCAAGGTGTTAGAGATAGCTTTAAAATAGTTCCTAAAAACCTTCTTTTAGTAGAAACAGATGCGCCTTTTTTAGCACCAGTTCCATTTAGAGGTAAAGAATGTGAACCTGTAATGACAAATAACACTTTACAAACACTAGCAGATTTGCACCATACACCAACAGAAGATATGGCTAGAATTACTACAGAAAACTTTAGAAGATTATTTAAACACTGTATTAAATAGGAGTACAAAAAATATGACAGCAGCTTGTTATAGATGTGGAGCATTTCCAAACCATCCAAACCCAACATTAGATGTTTTAAAGCTAATACAATGTAATGATTGTGGCACAGTCTCGTGTATTAAACACCGTGAAGGTATTGTTGGTGGACAGTGTTCAAAGTGCGGATCATCTAGAAGCTCTGTTATTGCTTATAAATCATCAGCTAAAAAAGGTGGTAAAGAAACAGTTGCAGCATCTAGCGGTGGAGGTTCAGCTGGAGGGGCTGCTCCTTCAGGACCAGCAGTTACTGCTGATTCTGTTTCAATTGCGACAAGTCAGCTAAAAAATATGCAAAAAAGTCGTCAAGATGCTGAAAGAGAAATTCAAGAACGTGCTGCTTTAGCCGCCGAAAATGCAAGAGTTGCTGAAATGTCAGCAGAAGAAAAAGAAAAGGCAGAAAAAGCAGAAAAAGCAGTTCAAGCATTGCTAGGTGATAAAAACTTAGTAATGGCAGGAGGTGCTGAAGAGCTAATTTCAAATATTGATAAAAAACTGCCTAAAGGTGTTAGTTTAGCAGATATTCAAAAAACGATTGAAGGTGAAAAAAATCCAGATAAAACTGGTGCAATTAATATGATTGGTGTTGCTGAGGCTGCAAATGATAAAAAAGGCAAGAAGAAAAAAGGTTCTACTTTAGGCGATGCATCTGCAATGTTAGCAACGGCAATTGCTGATGCTGATATTTCGGATCAAATTAAAAAGCTAATGGATAGTGATGATTTTAATGATGGGGCAGAAGGTTTAGAGTTTGACGAGAACTCTCAAGTTTCTCATGTTAATGGACAGAATGCTGTTGCTGTTGAAAAAGTTGATGATGACGATGACAAAAAAGATGATAAGGTAGATAATAAGCCTGAAAAAGTAAGTAAGAATCCGTTAACAAGAGTTTATCAGATAAAGGTTCTAGATAGTTTTTCTGTTAAATCAAGCCATAGAGTTCATGTTGAAGATGTTGTAAAAATTAAGGAAGCATCTGAAAAGTATATTAAAGATTTTACGGCTAAAGAATTTAATATTGAACCAGAAAGAATCGATTTAACTTTAAAAGTTAACAACTTTAT